>JAEYYJ010000200.1 GCA_023430845.1 Pseudomonadota bacterium | reverse complement strand
GGGCCTGTCTCGCTGCGCTTTCCGGCCGATGCGCTGGAGATCTTGCTTCCGCGGCTGTTCTAGCAGCACAGATCGTCGGAATTGGATGTCCGCATCGTCCCCGGATGCAAAAAATCATGGCTGGGGCCACCGGCCATGATCTGATGTCTGTAGCGTGGTGGCGATTCAGAAGTGCTTCGACTGTGCGAGGCCGGATAATCATCCCGCCACATGCGATCAGGCCAGACTGACACCGCCAATCATTGTCTACAACAACTGCACCGCGGTGAAGGCCGACTGCAAAGGCATCTCGGTCACTGGTGGACATGTGTATCGCGGCCTCCACAAAGCGTGGGATGGAAAGTACATCTTTGGCGACTGGTCAAAGTCGTTTGCGACGATGGACGGCCAGATTTTCTTCGGAACCAAAGGTGCCGACGGCAAATGGACAATGGAAGTTGCCGTTGTCGACGGCATGAAAACGCTGCCGTACATCTTGGCCTTCGGCCAGGATGACCAGGGCGAGGTTTATGCGTTGACGAGTGTTACAACCGGTCCGGTGGGCGGTCACGACAAGATCTACAAAATCGTGCCTGCCAACTGACACGCCGCGCTATCGGACGACCTGCGCTGGGAAGAAGCGAGGAATGTCTGCGATGTATGGAACAACGCTTGTTTCGTCGTAAAGCGCGCCCCAATAGTGCTGCCCGATATCTGCCTGATAGCCCGATACTTCGTGATGGTTCGGTATGCGCTTGGTTCGGAACTGCACACCTGCGTTACGTCGCGCACGGTCACCCAACAGTTTGAACGTCACTCTCAGCTCGAAGTCGCCGTAGTGCCGCGTCGTGCTGAGAAATTCATTGCGAGGTACGACCTTCTTGAGCGAGCCACCGACGATGGCGCCCTTCTCGACGCGCCAGGTGTTCTTGGTGTCGCCCTCCCAACCCGTCAGTGTTTTGCCGTCGAACAGCCGTTTGATTTCCGCTGCGACAAGCGGCGAACTCGTGGCGACGGCGCACAGAAAGAGCACCCGCACGACGAAGTGATCCAAGAGTCACCTCTCTTCCGTTTAGGTTCATTGCGGGACCATTTGCCGGTCAGAGTTCATGTGTGGCACCGGATCGCCTGCGGTGCTTCGCACTTCGCAGCGGTCGCGCGCATTTCAGCCAGAATCCAGGTTCCTAATCGCAACGCCGATAATTCAACAAAATAATAGGGAGGCTCCAAATGAAGCACCAGGGCGCACAAATCTTATCGCGGCGCAGTATCGTCAAAGGCATCGGTGCCGGTGTCGGTACAATGGTACTGGCACATGCTGCAGGTGCACAAACGCAGACGGGACCAGCTGCTCCGCCGAGCACCATCACCACCCCGCCGCGCGACTTCGGGCCGGGCGGCGCTCCCACGACATACTTCACCGACCCCGATGTTCTTGCCGTCGATCCGGCCTTCAGGCAGTACGCCCAACCCAACAGCGCCATCCAGAGACTCTGGACCGGAGCGCTCTGGTCGGAAGGTCCGGCTTGGAACGCACAGGGTCGCTATCTGGTCTGGAGTGACATTCCGAACAATCGGCAGTTGCGCTGGCTCGAAGACGACGGGCACGTCAGCGTCTTTCGGATGCCGTCGAACAACTCCAACGGCAACACCTTCGATTTCCAAGGCCGCCAACTCGCCTGTGAACATCTCACGCGCCGTGTGGTGCGCTATGAGCTCGACGGCTCGGTCACCATTCTGGCCGATGCCTACCAGGGCAAGCGATTGAATTCTCCCAACGACGTCGTGCCTCATCCCGACGGCAGCTACTGGTTCACCGACCCGCCCTACGGCGGCCAGCTCTATGAAGGCACGCCCGACGCCGCGGGAGGTCCGAGCAATGTCGCCGGCCGGCTCAACAACCGCCTCGGGCAGCCCCCCGAGATCGGCTCTGCAAAGCGCGAGCTCCCCACCAATTGCTATCGCATCGATCCGAGCGGACGCGTCGATCTGGTGGTTACGGAGGACCAGGTTCCGGATCCGAACGGCCTCTGCTTCTCGCACGACTACAAGAAGCTTTACGTCGTGAGCACCGGCAAAGGACCTGGCGATACCGGCCCGGGCGGTAAGGGGGAGATCTACGTCTTCGACGTCGGAGCCGACAACAAGCTCTCCAACGGCAAGCTGTTTAGCGATTGCATGGTCGACGGTGTCAAATGCGGGCCCGACGGCTTACGCTGCGACGTCGACGGCAACGTCTGGTCGGCGAGCAATGCGGGGCGCGCGGTTGGCTACAGCGGGGTCATCGTCTTCAATCCCGAAGGCAAGCTCATCGGTCGCATTCGTCTGCCGGAAATCTGCGGCAACGTCTGTTTCGGCGGCCCCAAGCGCAATCGGCTGTTCATGGCAGCGAGCCAGTCCATATATGCCGTGTATGTGAATACGCAGGGCGCAGCACCGGGCTAGGCGGTCCAGTCTGCTCGCCTGTTCCCATGCGGGACTTGGCTTTGATGGGGGTGAATGTTGTTCGGCAAGCCTGGAAGATGGCGAACGATGCCGGTTCTGAGGCGCGAGGGGCGGGGATGCCCAACCCCCGTCAGTCGAATGAGGGCTCGGACGATCGCTGCAAAATGTCCGCAACCTGCATAGAGGTTGCGGGAGCTTGCCGGCGACAGAGGGAGCTGAGCGCGGCGCTCGAAGGCGGATCACTCGTGGCCGCGATTTGCGTTGGATAGCTCGCTAACCTCCTCTCGCACGTGGCGGTCCCTGCCGTGATGGCTGAGCATTTGATGCCGCTGTGGGCGGCTCTCCGCGAGCGAGGCGGGCATGATGGCCAGTGCTTACTCACTGGCTATACGGCGAGTGTTCCGGTGCTCACGTCGACGATGGGGATATGAGGCGCGGCGTCCATGACTCTCTTATCCGGCCCCCATGTGGGATCGCTGGACAAAATTGCATCAAATCTTCTCATCGAGCCGCTCTACGACATGCCGCCAAGAATTCGCACGTGTAAGGGACGCTTCTGCCGCTCAATTGGTGTAGGAAGTCAGCCGGTCAGCCTCAATCCCGATCCTGGAGTACCAGAATGAAGGCCCTCACGAAGATCCTCCTCGCCTGCGCCGTCTCCGTTCTCACCCTCAACGGCGCCGTCGGCCAGGAGAAGCCAGCCGCGACTGCCTACGAACCGAAATCGGGTCAAGCCGGCAAGGATGTCGTGTGGGTTCCGACGCCGCAGGCGCTGGTCGACCGCATGATGGAGATGGCCAGCGTCACCAAGGAGGATTACCTCATCGACCTCGGGTCAGGCGATGGGCGCACGGTGATTACGGCGGCGAAGCGCGGCATTCGCGCACTGGGCATCGAGTACAATGCCGACATGGTGGCCCTCTCGCAGCGGAATGCCAAGGAAGCGGGTGTCACGGATCTCGCCACGTTCGTGCAAGGCGACATCTTCGAGTCGGATTTCTCGAAGGCCACGGTGGTGACGCTCTTTCTGCTCCCGGCGCTCAACGTGCGGCTTCGCCCGACGCTGTTGGACATGAAGCCCGGTACCCGGGTCGTATCGAACTCGTTCGACATGGGCGATTGGGAACCCGATGAGCGCGTCGAGGCCGGTGGCGACTGCACGAGTTACTGCCGCGCGATGAAGTGGATCATTCCGGCGAAGGTCGGCGGCAACTGGAAGCTCGACAACGGCGAGCTTCAGCTCACGCAGACGTACCAGATGTTGACCGGCACACTGATCATGGATGGTAAAGCCGAGCCTATCAGTGCAGCCAAGATGGATGGCGAAAGCATTACGTTCACGGCCGGCGGCAAGCGTTACAGCGGACGCGTGGCAGACAGGGCCATGACGGGAACCGTCGAAGGCGGTGGCTCGTGGCGTGCAGCGCGGGCCGCCGAATAGGTACTGCGCGCGCACGCTCTGCGAGCTGCGAGCAAAAAAGTTCGATATGAGATGCCGGCGGATCCTCATCGGAACCGTCGGTCAGCTGTGTGGGTTGCAGCGAACCTGTCCGGAGTTCCGATTGCCCGCGCCGCGATGTGCCGCACAGGGAGCTCTCGCGCCGGCGGTGTCTTCTCAATATGATGTGCCTCGTACCAAATCCGGAGCACGCCCATGCCCCGCTTCGTTGCCGTCTACACCATGAAGCCGGAAGATCTCGCCGCCTTCCGCGCGCGCCCCAAATCCGAGCAGGAAGCGATCGACAAGGTTGGCTTGAGGGCGTGGGAGGAATGGACGGAGCGCAACGCCACCGCCATCGTTGCGACCGACGTCATGGTGGGCAAGACCAGGCGCGTCACCAAATCCGACATCACCGATGCGCAGAATCAGATCGCGGGTTTTCTGATCGTCGAAGCCGCCGACATCACCGCCGCCGCCGCCCTTTTCCAGGATCATCCGCACATCACCATCTTCCCCGGTGACGGTATCGACGTTATGCCCGTCGTCACGGGGCCGCCAGAGGACGAGCCGTCATGAAACAAGCAACAGGCAGGGTGGCCGCCAACTGGGGCCGCGTCTATGCCATGCCGGTGGCGAACGTCTATCCGTCCTATATTGCCAAGGCGGAGAAAAAGGGCCGCACCCGGGCCGAGGTCGATGAGATCTTCCGCTGGCTCACGGGCCATAATCAGGCCTCGCTGGAAGCCGAACTAGCTAAGAAGACGAGCTTCGAGAAATTCTTCGCGCGCGCGCCGAAGATGAACCCTTCTCGCCTTCTGATCACCGGCGTCGTATGCGGCGTCCGCGTAGAGGAAATTGAGGAGCCGATGATGCGCGAGATACGCTATCTCGACAAACTCATCGATGAACTCGCCAAGGGCAAGACGATGGAAAAAATCCTTCGCAAATAGCCTTGCGTGGCATTGACCTGAAAGCACGAAAGCCGCCACGCCGTCCGGCCTAGTCGTTGTGCTCGATGCGGCGACGATCGTTTGCGACAGGCTCGTTGGCCTGAAGCGAATGACGATCTAGCCTGACGAGGCAGGCATCCGGCTTTGCGGTCCGGATTTTGCAGTCTTCCGCGCTTCAAATTCGGTGTTTGCGGAGGTCTCTGGTGCACGCCTGCACCTCAAAGCCTTCGCGCGCTTTCGGTATTCATCAAGTCCGCACTCGAACGGCAATCCACTCCATCGGCGCGCGAACGTGCCTTGCAAGCCGTGCGACAGTGAGCGATGCGACAAAGAACCGAGCCCTATACGCTCGAGAACATGGCGCGCGCTGGCGGAACTCCTCGGCAGTCCATCGGACTATCGTCGAGCCAAATAAAGCTCGCGGCTCCCCAAACGATCGTCAGCCAGCCGCGCCTGGCGCGATGCGATTGGTGCATTGTCCACTCGCAACGGCCGTTGTGCACTGCAACGGAACAAAGCCTCCATCACTGCGTTCGACTCCCGAGCGAGCAAGCAATGGGGTGCGAATGGACTTTGCGTATTTCCGCAGAACGCTACGGCGGACGTGTGAAGGCTGGGTGCTCAACTATTGCATCGCCCTCAGTACGTTCGGTCTTATAACATGCATCGGATCAGGTACGACCGCAGCGGCGAGCGAACGCGCGGCTATCGTTGTGGCTCAGTCGGAGCAGTCCGCGCCCGCATCCGCATCACCCGTGGCGGCACCGAGTCTATCGGAACTCGTTCGCAAGGAAGCGCGCGAGCTGTCTTTTGGGCAGTACAAGCCGGTTGACGAAGTCAAGACGTCGTCTGCGGATGGGTACGATCAATATCGCCGCTTACGTTTCCAGCCATCACGCGCTTTGTGGCATCGTGATCCGCCGGGATTCGAAGTGCATGGTTTGCCGCTTGGTTGGCTTTTCAAGCGACCTATCGAGCTTGTGGCTGTCGAGGATGGCAGCGCCCGGCAGATCCAGTTCATGGGAACGGATTTCCTGGACGAGCGCGATGTGTCCGCCAACGAGAAGTTCGGCGCGGCTCCGATGCCGCTGTCCGGGTTTCGCATTGGCGGGCCGCTCAACGGTCTCGACAAGGTGGACGAGATTATCGTGTTTCAGGGCGCGAGCTATTTCCGCGCCCTTGGCCGAGGTCATGTTTACGGGCTGTCGGCACGCGGCTTGGCCATCGGCACCGCGAGCAACAAGGGCGAGGAGTTTCCGACATTCCGAAAGTTCTGGCTGGAGAAGCCTGCAGATCGGGCAAAACACTTTGTCATTCACGCGCTCCTCGATAGCCCCTCGACGACAGGCGCTTACACTTTCACGGTTCATCCCGGTGCCGAGACGATCGTCGATGTAGATGCGGTTCTTTATCCGCGCAGTGCACTAAGCGAGGTCGGTATCGCACCGCTCACCAGCATGTTCCTGGTCGGGCCCGGCAATCCTGTGCGTGTGCGGGATTTTCGCGCGCGTGTGCATGATTCCGATGGTCTCGCGATTATGACCGGTAAAGGTGAGCGCATCTGGCGACCGCTTGCCAATCCGCGAAAGCTTCAGGTCAGCGTATTCGCGGACGATAGTCCGCGCGGCTTCGGCCTCGTACAGCGCAACAGGAATTTCGCGGACTATCAGGATCTGGAGGCGCGATACGAGCGACGTCCCAGCCTTTGGGTCGAGTTCGCAAAGGACGTTGGCGCAGGCAGTGTCTTTCTGGTCGAGCTCCCGACCGAGGAAGAGATCCACGACAATATCGTTGCCTTCTGGCGGCCAAACGAGCGCCCCGAGAAAGGACGCGAGTATCAGTTGCGTTATCGCTTGCGCTGGCGTGATGAGGCGCCGACCCAATACGTGGGACCGTGGGTGTCGGATACCCGCATTGGCCGCGCCTATCACGGCGCGCCCGAAGGTAGCTTCCTCGTTGTCGTCGACTATCTCGACCGCGATCCTTTCGGTAAGCAGGAGGCACCCGCTGCCGAGGCTTGGGCCTCCGAAGGTGTGATCAGCAGCCTCGTCACGCAGCGAAATCCGGAGACCGGCGGTATCCGCGTGAGCTTTGTCTTCGATCCCAAGGGCAAGGAACTCGCCGAGCTTCGTGTGACCCTCGGGGATTGGGACGGCCGAGTTCCCGAGACATGGCTCTATCGCTGGACGGGTGGTAAATGACGCCACGCGTTCGCCGTCGGGACAGGTGGCTTTCACGGCCGCCAATCAAGGCGCAGCCATCGGTCATGGAACCGCAGGATCTGTGGTCCGATCCGCGCGCGTCGACGGACACGCGTCAGGCTGCTCGTGATCCGGCACTGTCACGCCTCGTAGGTCTTGTGCTTCTGATCGTCACGGTCGGCGCGAGCGTCGCCTTTTCCGTCGGTCTGTATAAGGCGCTCGCCCTGCAGAACGGTGGTACGCCGCTCCACTATCTCTTTCTGGCCATTTCGACGTTGTCGTTTTTCTGGATAGCCCTTGGAGCCACGAACGCGGCGATTGGCGCGTGCGCTCTCTTTGCCGGTACGGAAGGCAATTCGATCGAACCCGCACCTTCCGCGGTTCCAGTAGGCGTGCGCACGGCCCTCTTGTTTCCCGTCTATCACGAAGACCCTGAAACGATTGCGGATTACATCCGCCATCTCGTCGGCGAGCTGGATGATCTGCGCGCGCTCGATGCATTCGCGGTGTTCGTCGTCAGCGACAGCCAGACCGATGAGGACAGGGCAATCGAGCGAAAGACGTTCTCGGCGCTCGCGGATGAGATTGGTGACCGCATCACTTTCGCCTATCGCAACAGATCCCGGAACGTCGGCAAGAAGGCGGGAAACATTGCTGACTGGGTCCGCACGCAGGGCGGAGCGTTCGACTACTTCATCGTATTCGATGCAGACAGCGTCATGACGGCCGATACGCTCTTGCGCCTCGTTGCTACCATGGAGGCGCATTCCGACGCCGCGCTGATTCAGACCGTGCCGCGCCTTGCCAAAGGCGAGACGGCATTTTCGCACATTCAGGCTTTCGCAAACAACGTCTTCGGACCGCTGAGCGCAGCAGGACTAGCGGCGTGGCAGGGAGCTTCGGGGAACTATTGGGGGCACAACGCGATCATTCGTACGCGCGCATTTGCGGAAAGCGCTGGTCTTCCGAGCCTGACGGGCGATGCGCCCTGGGGTGGGCACATTCAGAGCCATGATTTCGTCGAAGCAGCATTGCTACGGCGGGCAGGCTGGCGCGTTGCGCTGATCACGAGCCTGGAAGGCACATACGAGCAATGCCCGCCGACATTCGTGGAAATGGCCGTGCGCGATCGCCGATGGATGCAGGGGAATCTGCAACACGCCCGCATTCTCGGTGCAAGCGGGCTTACGCCGGTCAGCCGGGTTCATCTCGGCATGGGCATCGCGAGCTACGTGTCATCGGCGCTGTGGCTTCTGGTGATGATCGTCGGACTATGGCTGACATGGATCGAACAACAACGCGTTGTCAGCTATTTCGGCAGCACGCGGTCGCTCTTTCCGGATTGGCCGATCTATGATCCCGCTGCCGCTCTCGACCTCCTCGTCGCGACCATGATGGTGGTCTTTCTTCCTAAGCTGCTCGGTCTTGGATATGCGTTGGGTCAAGCGCTGCGCGAGCCTCGAGCTATGCTCTCTACGGGGCGGCTTATCGGTCTTTGGTTTATCGAACTCGTCCACAGCGTACTTCTTGCGCCGGTCACGATGCTCAACCATGTGCGCGCATTGATCCAGATATTGTTGCGGCAAGATGCGGGCTGGAAACCGCAGCTGCGAACCGGCGCGGTCATTCATCTTGCTGACGCTGTCCGCTTCCATCTCGCGCACATTATCATTGGAGCGATATTCTCGATCGCGGCGGCGTCCATTGCCTGGCATGCGCTGCTTTGGTTGCTGCCGGTTGTGCTGGGGCTCCTGCTGTCGCCCATCGTTACCTGGTTGACGTCACACCCGCTCGGAGTGACATCACGCGAAACTCTCGGCGATCATTCAGCAAATACCACCGAAGCAGGGGGGTGATGGTGAGGATGGCGATCCCCACTGAAATTCCTCGTTCATCGAGCTTCTTTTTGAGGCCTTCCGTCGAGCCGCCCTAAGTTGACACGGTTGCCTAGAGTTCTACCTTGGCGTTCTGCATCTCGCTCTTCTCTGCGCTCCGGCCTGCAAGTCGCGCCTTGACGCTCTCAATCGCGAACTTGATGCCTTCTAGGCCGCTCGTATCCCAGTATTCGCCTCGGTCGGCAGATACTTTTAAAAGGCAGAGATTGGGGTCGTCTTTCCCTTTCGGGAACCAGATCCGCCAGCTTTCCGACCAAAGCCGGTCAATCTCAGATCGATCACGGATGATGGACGCGGTTCCGTGGATGGATGCGAATTCCGAACGACTTTGGAAGGTGACGAGCACCTCGGGGTTGAGCTCTATTTCCTGGATCTTCGGCGAATCCAGACTTGTCGAGAAGATGGCATCGGCATCCGACTCCATCTCCGCTAGAGCCATCGGCCTCGCGTGCAAACTCCCGTCCAACCCGCGCGTGACCAGCATCGCATTCCTGAACGCACTGGCGATTTCTTGAAGATGATGTCGGGTGTCCATGACGCACTGCTCCTTTGGCAGCATCGATTCTCAGCAGGAACGTGCCGACGTGAATAGATGTTCCACACGTGGAACGGGTGGGCTCTCAGTTTGTTACGCTATCAGTAGTCCGGGAATGGAGCAGCGTTCGGAGAGTGACATCTCCATCGACAGGATCGATCCGCTCAAGTCAGTGTGACATAACCAATCCAGATAATCGCCAACCAGACCGCAACGCCGATGAACCAGCCTGCTGGGCTCGGATTATAGAGCGGTGTGCGAGCTGCCGGAGGTCGTTCGTAGTCCGTCGCCATGTCACTCTCCTCGATAGGGTCGTCTCGAATAACTCTGAAGTTCCTGCAGAGTTTCCATGATCTTCAGGCTATCTCCGGGAACAGGTCTTCAGTGTCCGCGGTTATATGATGGCGCGAGGCGTGAACCGAGCAAGCAACATTCAGGCGAGGCAGACCATTTGAGATGACGACCATCAAGCAGGATGCGGCTCATTTCAGGGATTTGGCACTACGGAAGCTGCGTTTGGGAAACGAGGACGCCGAGCAGTTTACGCTCGGTATCGAAGAGGAGTATTTTCTCCACGATCTGGCGACAAACAAGGTCGCGACCAAGACGCCCGAGGCCCTTTTCAAAGAAGCCAATGCCGCAACGAATGGGCGTGTAGAGCGGGAATTTCTCCAGGCTCAGGCGGAAGCGGTCACGCGTCCGCACGCCAGCATGGAGGCTGCTCGCGCAGAGCTGGAGTTCATACGCGGAAGCTTGGCGCATATTGCCGGAGAGCACGGCTTTTCGTTACTGGCGTCGGGCACACACCCAACGGCCGAATGGCGGCGATCGCAGCAGACTGACAAGGATCGCTATCATCGTGCCATGGACGATTTGCGCATGCTGGGGCAGCGCGACCTGCTTTGCGGGATGCATGTCCACGTGGCGCTGCCGGATCCCGACCGCCGGGTCGACGTCATGTATCGCCTTGTGCCTTACCTTCCGCTGTTCATCGCACTGTCTACGTCGTCACCGTTCTGGACGTCGCGAGAGACCGGACTCCGGAGCTATCGATTGGCGGCCTACGATGAGCTTCCGCGAACCGGTCTGCCCGAGCCGTTCCGAACCACCGCAGACTATGACGCGTACGTGGATACGCTCGTTAAATCCGGCATCATAGACGACTCGAGCTTCATCTGGTGGATGCTGAGACCTTCATCGACGTACCCGACACTCGAGCTCAGGGCGACGGACTGCTGCACGCGTCTTGAAGATGCGATTGCCATTGCCGCGCTCTACCGCGTGCTCGTTCGGCATCTATATCGAAATCCCGCAGTCAATGCAGAGGGTGGCACGAGGCAACGCGCATTCGCGGCCGAGAACAAGTGGTGCGCCCAGAGATATGGGATACACGGAACGTTCCTCACCGAGCAGGGAAGCATCACAGTGGCCGACTATCTCGAGCAAGTGCTCGAGATGACAGCAGAGGATGCAGAGGCTCTGGACTGCGCGGCTGCGGCGGATTGCCGACGGATTATCACCCATGGCACTTCGGCTGATGCGCAGCTTGCAGCGTTCGCCGCTTGCTTGCCCGACGGAGACAGCCAAGCGCTCGATGCAGTGGTCGGTTGGATTGCGCAAGTCACCCTGGAGCATCGCATACGGAGTTGAGTACGCGGCTCTGTGCTCACACCCTACACGGGATGGGCGCGGGCGTGCGATTTGGCTTCAGTCAGCACATCGGCGCGCGTTCCGGCCGCTGTCACATAGCTTTGCGGCTTGATGTCGAGCAACGCCGCCACGTCCCGCGCCGCCGCGACCGCCGCGCTTGTGGTAATGCCCGTCTCTATCCCCATTTCATTGAGCAGGTGGACAATGTCTTCGGTGGGCAAGTTGCCGACAGATCCCATCGTCGTCGGCGTCATGATGCCGCCGCCGATGCCGCAAATGCTGCCCTCGATGAAGCTTGCGCCGGCATCCAGCGCAGCGAGTATGTTCGCGGTTCCGCATCCCGCCAGATTGTGGACGTGAAAGCCCACCTCGATATCGGGAAAGCGATCGAGGGCCATTCGGATCAGCCCGTTGACGTGACGCGGATCCTCCATGCCGAGTGAGCCGGCAAGGTAGTATCTCTTGATGCCGCCATTGCGCAGCTTGTCGAGAATGGAGATGACCCGATCCTCGGGAATGCGCCCCTCGTATGGACACCAGAGCGCCATCCCGACTGCCATCACGAAAGGGATGCTTGCCGCATCCGCGATGCGGAACGTGGTGATGGCCGCTTCGACGCCACTCTCGAGCGTCATGTTCTGGTTCTTGAGATTGTAGGCCTCGCTGACGGTGATCAGTCCGAGAATCTCGCCCGCCTTGGCCGCAACAGCGCGTTCGGCGCCTCGCGCATTGGGGGCTTGAGCACGATAGACGACGCCGGGGCGGCGGGTGATGCGCGCCATGACCTCTTCCGCATCCCTGAGATGAGGGATGACCCGCGGATGGGCAAAGTTCGTGACCTCGATGACCGGAAAGCCTGCATCCGAAAGTCGGTCCACCATCTTCACCTTGACGTCCGTATCCACCCATCGGTGAAAGCTTTGCAGACCATCGCGCGCGGAGACGTCAACGACAGTGATCCTTGATGGAAGAGCGAGCATCTGTCGGTTCCTCGCAAGCCTCTCTCGGAGGCGGTCAATACCGAACGGCGTCTGTCCCATAGCAGACACCCGCCATGTGCGATCGCGTTATTCGTCGGTGTGCGAGGCGCGCGTGCAGGATGTTCTCAGAGCAAGCCTGTCACTCTCCTGATGACTTATCACGACAACTTAAACGTATTCAATTGAACTAGATCGGAGTATTGTGCTCTTATTAGTCAAGTTGTCCGAACAAATAATGCAAGGAAGCGCGTCAGATGAGCGACGTAATGAGCAATACAGGTGAGGATGCGCAACTCATCGACATGATCGAGCGCTGGACGGAGCGCGAACTGAGGCCGATCGTGCGCGAGTACGATCACGCCGATCGCTATCCCGAGCATATTGTCGAGCAGATGAAAGATCTCGGTTTGTTTGGGGCGACCATCAGCACGGAGTATGGCGGTCTCGGTCTTCCAGCCTCGACCTATGCGAAGATCGTGATGAGCATCTCGTCGGTGTGGATGTCGATCACCGGCATCTTCAACTCCCATCTCATGCTTGCGCTGACGATCGAAAAATTTGGGACGCCGGAGCAGAAG
>JAEYYJ010000086.1 GCA_023430845.1 Pseudomonadota bacterium | reverse complement strand
TCAACTGGGCCGACTTCGAGGGCATTCGCACGCTCGGCGTGACGGCGGGTGCCTCTGCACCGCAGGTGCTCGTGGACGAGATCATCGACGCCTTTCGCGCGCGCTACGAGGTGACGGTCGAGAGTGTCGTGACGGCCAAGGAGAACATTGCCTTCAACGTTCCGCGCGAGTTGCGGGACGATGCGCCGCCGCGGGCGGCCCGGCGCGCACAGGGGTAAGGCTGCCATGGCCGTCTACACCGAAGTTTCCGACGACGATCTCGTGCGCTTTCTCGAGGGCTATCCGCTCGGCACGCTGCTCTCGTGCAAGGGCATTGCCGAAGGCGTCGAGAACACCAACTATCTCGTGCGCACCGAGAAAGGGCCCTTCATCCTCACGCTCTACGAGCGCCGGGTTAACCGGGATGATCTGCCTTTCTTTCTCGGCCTCATGGAGCATCTGGCGCGGAACGGGCTGAGCTGCCCGACGCCGGTCCGCGATCGCAATGGCGCCATGCTGCAGGAGCTGGCCGGTCGGCCCGCCGCGCTCGTGACCTTCCTCGATGGCGTATGGATACGTCGGCCCCGCGTCGAGCATTGCGCTGCCGTTGGCAAGGCGCTCGCCGAGTTTCATCTTGCGGGCCGCGGGTTCGATATTCGGCGCGAGAATGCGCTGGGGCTCTCCGGCTGGCGCCCACTTTACGAGCGCTTCCGCGATCGCGCCGATGAGATCTTCAGCGGGCTCGGTGCCATGATCGAGGCCGAACTCGCGCTTCTGGAAGCCAACTGGCCGCGCGATATTCCCCAGGGCGTCATCCACGCCGATCTCTTTCCCGACAACGTGTTCTTCATCGGCGATCAGCTCTCGGGGCTCATCGACTTCTACTTCGCTTGCAACGACGCGCTGGCGTATGATCTCGCTATCTGTCTCAATGCGTGGTGCTTCGAGCCGGACCATTCCTTCAATCTGACCAAGGGCATTGCGCTGCTGCGCGGCTATGATGCCGTGCGCCCGCTCGATCCGGCCGAGCGCGCGGCGCTGCCACTGCTGGCGCGCGGCTCGGCGCTGCGCTTCCTGCTGACGCGGGCCTACGACTGGATCAACACGCCGGAAGGTGCCCTCGTGAAACGCAAGGATCCGCATGAATATCTGCGCCGCCTGCGCTTCCACCAGTCGGTCGCGTCGGCGAGCGAGTACGGGCTCGCGGAGCGGTGATGACCAAACCTCATGTCATCATCCACACAGATGGCGCCTGCTCGGGCAATCCGGGACCGGGCGGCTGGGGTGCTATTCTCGAATCCGGCACGCATCGCAAGGAGCTGTCGGGCGGCGAAGCGCAATCGACCAACAACCGCATGGAGCTGATGGCCGCGATCGAGGCGCTGGAAGCTCTGAAAGGACCGTCGCGCGTTGATCTCTGGACGGATTCGAACTACCTCCGCGACGGCATCACGAAGTGGATTTTTGGCTGGCGGCGCAACGGCTGGAAAACGGCCGACAAGAAGCCCGTCAAGAACGTCGAGCTGTGGCAGCGTCTCGATGAGGCCACCAAGCGCCATACCATCGAGTGGCACTGGCTCAAGGGCCACGCGGGCCATCCCGAGAACGAACGGGCCGATGAACTCGCGCGCGAGGCCATCAAGGCTTTGCGAGAGAGTGGAAAAGTCTAAGCGCCCGTTTTGTCGTGGACACTCCGGCTATCCACCGGCGCATCATCGCGTTCGTTCATGCCGTAGTCGCGGATGACGCTCGCACTGCGCAGGCGATAGTCGGCGAAAATGCCGGCGCGACCTCTGCTCTGCGCGCCGCGATGCGCCATGGTGTTGCGCCACGCACGCACGGCTTCCTCGTCGCGGAAGAAGGAAAGCGAGAGCACCTTCTTCGGGTCCGTGAGGCTCTGGAAGCGCTCGACCGAGATGAACCCGTCGATCTCCTGGAGGATCGGCCTGAGGCCCGCAGCAATGTCGAGGTATTCCTCCTTGCGCCCGTCCGCGGGATAGACTTCGAAAATGACGGCGATCATGTCTTCTCTCCGTGGGGCATGGACACGCATTTGAGGAACGTCCGGTCCTCGCGCAGCAGGAATTTCTCGCGCTGGGCGAAAAGATAATTTTCGCGCCCTAGCGGGTCGGCGGCAAGCCGGGCGCGGTAGGCCTCGTATTCGGCGAGGCTCGGGATGTTATAGATGCCATAAGCGAGGGTGCTCGACCCCTCGTGGGGCGCATAGTAGCCGATCAGGTCGGCACCGCAGCGGGGGATGGCCTCACCCCAGTTGCGCGCATATTGGGCGAACGCGTCCTTCCTGGTCGGGTCGATATGGTAGCGGATGATGCACGTGAGCATGGTGGTCTCCATTCGGGTGTCTGATGACGACAATGGCGTGCATGGCGTATGGAATGGTTCGGCGGCGATCGAACCGATCGAAAAAAGCCCGAAAGGCTCCTAAAATCCCGGCAACGAGTCGCCTTGCGTGACGAAGGACGTCCCATGAGCACAGATTCCGGCAAACTGTCGTCGGGTGAGGAGCCGGTCACGCGCGGACACTGTCTGTGTAAGGCCGTCAGCTATGAATTCACGGGCAAGCCGCGCTGGGTCATGCACTGCCATTGCGCGAGCTGCCGCCGCGCCGTCGGCTCAACCGTTGCGACCTACGTCGGCATAAAAAGCGAGAATGCGCGCTATACGGGTGCGACTCCTCTGAAGCATGAAAGCTCGCCCGGTGCCTTCCGGCATTTCTGCGGAACCTGCGGCACGCCCGTCGCTTATACGGGCGCGCGATGGCAGGATGAAATCCATTTCTATCATGGCACACTCGAAGATCCGTCCGCGTGGCCGCCGACCGGTCATGCGCACATCGTCGAGCAGGTTGCCTGGTTCGAAGTGCATGATGAGTTGCCGCGCTTCGAGGCGCTGGCTGGCAAGGGCGCCAAGCCTGTGCGGATCGGTCCGAGATAGGGAGTAAGCGACGTGTGGGGGCAAGTACGCACTGGATGGCAGGCGATGGCCATGGCGTTCGCCATGGCTGCGGGCATTGCGGTGGTGTCGCCCGTCAATGCGCAGGGTGTACGACAGACGACCGCCTCGATTGGCGGTCAGGAGGTCATCCTCGTCGTCGATCCGGACCAGTGCCTGCTGGAGCGCGACCATCCCTCCGACAAGCGTGTCTATGAACTGGTCGAGCGCGGGCTCGCGGGGCAGAATGAACTGCTGCTGGCAACGGCCGACTGCGATCAGATCGAGCCTTGGCGAAACGGTACTCGCCCGACATTGGATGATTTCGCGCAGGTGCAGGTCGGCCTCGCGCATCGCACACGCAATCTCGCCGGGCGCGAGGAAGCGACGTCGAAGGAAATCTGCACGGCGCTGCGCAAGAGTGGCGATGCGCTCATCACGGGGCCTGTCGAGGTTGTTCGCGAACGCTTCAACAAGGCGAGCGATACCGTGAAGCTCAACGAGACTCAGTTCGTCGGCGTTGTGCATGAGGATGCGGACGCCTGCTACGCCAGCATTCTTCAGCGTATCCGGACCGAGCAGGGCACCGACAAGCTGATCCTATGCGTCTATGCGCATGTGGTCGTGCGCGGGCGCCTGCTCTACATGTACCGCTACACGGAAGGCGACAATTACGCCTCGATGGTGAAGATCACAGATCTGCTTCGCAAGTCCGTGCAGTCCCATCTCGATGCCAACCGGTAATTCTCACCACACCAGAAGGAGGGCTCATGAGCAGCGGCGAAACGCTTAAGCCCAATGCGGAAGTTCGGGTTGGGGATGTAACATTCGGCGCGCGCCGGCCCATCGCGGTTTTTGCTGGTCCCTGCCAGATGGAGAGCCGCGCGCACGCGCTCGAGATGGCGACGGCACTCAAGGAGATTGCCGGCCGTCTCGGTCTCGGCCTCGTCTACAAGACGAGCTTCGACAAGGCGAATCGCACTTCACTCTCGGGAAAGCGCGGTATTGGCCTTGCCGCCGCGCTCGATGTGTTCGCTGAGATCCGCACGAGCCTCGGCCTTTCGGTGGTGACGGACGTGCATGAAGCTGGCCAGTGTGCCGCGCTCGCCGAAGTGGTCGATGTGCTGCAGATCCCGGCTTTCCTGTGTCGACAGACGGATCTGCTCATTGCGGCTGCTGAGACCGGTCGCGTGGTCAAGGTCAAGAAGGGGCAATTCCTTGCGCCCTGGGACATGGCCAATGTGGTCGCAAAGATCACCGGCAGCGGCAATCCGAATGTGCTGGTGACAGAGCGTGGCGCGTCCTTCGGCTACAACACGCTCGTTGTGGATATGCGCGGCCTGTCGATCATGGCGGAGACGGGGGCGCCCGTGATCTTCGACGCCACGCATTC
>JAEYYJ010000045.1 GCA_023430845.1 Pseudomonadota bacterium | reverse complement strand
CGCTCGGCATCAGCCTGCCCTCGATCAAGCTGACGAAGTTCTATTTCTTCTCGACCGAGTTCTCGCTCATCTCGACGGTGTGGACGCTCATCCAGCGCAATCAGATCTTCCTCGGCGTGATCGTGCTCCTGTTCTCGATCGTGCTGCCGGTCTTCAAGATCCTCTATCTCGTCATGCTGACGACCATGCCGCTCGACGCGCTCCAGCGGCAGTATAGGCGGTTGCGCGCGCTCGAGTGGCTCGGCAAGTGGTCCATGCACGATGTGCTCGTGCTGGCGCTGATGATCTTCTTCCTCAAGAGCCAGGGCATCTACGACGCGCGCAGTTTGTCGGGCGTCTACTTCTTCACGGCGGCCGTGGTGTTCATGATCCTCGCCTATGCTTGGCTCAGCGTGTTTGCCCTGGCGCCGATCCGGGCCGAGCATCTCAAAGCCGAGCGGCATCGCCCCGTCATCGGTGTCGGTGGGCGGTCGGCCTTCAAGAACTTCATGCTGGCGCTGTTCATCCTGACGGCCGCCATCCTATTCGCGCTCGGCGTGATCCTGCCGTCGATCCGCTTTACGACCATCTACGTGTGGACGAACGAGCACTCCATCGCGAGCATCATCTATGCGCTCTACCGCACGCAGGAGTACTTCCTCTCAGCCGTGATTGCGATTTTCTCGGTGGTGTTTCCGTTCCTGAAGCTGCTTTATCTGCTGACGCTGTGCCTCTCGCCGAACCTCTCCGAGGACTTCCGCCAGAAATCCCTTTCGACCATGGAGTGGCTAGGGCGCTACTCGATGACCGATGTCATGGTGCTCGCGCTCATGATTTTCTACATGAACTCCTCCGGATACATCGAGGCGCGGGTCCTGCCGGGCATTTATTGCTTCGCGGCCTCCGCGCTGATGACCATGTTCGCCTACGGCTGGGCGAACTCGGCGCTGCCGCCCATGCGCGATCCTCCGCGGCCGCTGCCCCCGAGCCGAGGCGTCGACCGGCGCAGCATGGAAGGCCGCCGCCCATCGCGGGTTGCTTGAGGCGGTGTGAGGCGGCTAGCCTGTGAGCAAATCAGAACTACCGCTGGAAGCGAGAGGAAGGCCCATGACCATCAACCCGGATGCTGCCAAGGTCGTCGAGCTGATCATTGCCTCGGGACGGCCGCCGTATCCGACGATCGGGCATGTGGCGGCTCGGGAGATCTTCGTTGCCTCGCGGGCCATTCTCCAGCCCGATCCCTCGCCGGTCGGTGAGGTGCGCGACCTCGCGGCCACCGGACCCGCGGGCGAAATCCCGCTCCGTCTCTACCGAGGACAGGGCACGGATGCGAGCCGCCCACAGCCGGCGCTCATCTACTATCATGGCGGCGGCTGGGTTCTTGGCAATCTCGAGAGCCACGATGGCGTGTGTCGCGACATTGCGAACGCGGCGCAGTGCACGGTGATCTCCGTCGACTACCGGTTGGCGCCGGAAGCCAAGTTTCCCGCTGCGGCGGACGATTCAATTGCCGCCGCGCAATGGATCCATGACAACGCGGAAGACCTCGGCATCGACCGCAATCGCCTCGCCGTCGGCGGCGACAGTGCGGGCGGCAACCTCAGCGCGGTCGTCGCGCTTCATGCTCGCGACAACGGTGGTCCGAAGCTCAAGCTGCAGGTGCTGATCTATCCATCGACGGACATGTCGAGCGTATATCCTTCCTACGAGGAATTTGCCGAACAGCTGCCGTTGACGCGCACGACCATGGACTGGTTCGTCGATCTCTATTTGAAGCAGCGCGCGACAGATGCGAAGGATTGGCGCGCATCGCCGCTGCACGCGATGAGCCTCGCGGGCCTCCCGCCGGCCTACGTCATCACTGCGGCGATGGACCCACTGCGCGATGAGGGTGAGGAATTTGCACGCGCGCTCATGCAGGCGGGCGTCGCCGTCGAGACGAAGCGCTTCGACGGCCAGATCCATGGTTTTCTCACCATGGGGCGCATTATCAAGGACTCGCAGATGGCGATCGCAGATATCGCGACGGAGCTGCGCAAGGCCTTTGCCTGAAGCTCGAAAATGATAAGGCCCGCCGAAGCGGGCCCTTAAGCTGCTTAACCGACGATCTCTTCGGCCTTGAAGTTCAGGGCGATCTCACGCTGGGCCGCCGCCGGGCTGTCCGAACCGTGGCTGGAGTTCTCGCCCTTCGAGCGGGCGAAGAGCTTTCGGATGGTTCCCTCGTCCGCCTGGGCCGGGTCGGTGGCGCCCATAACCTCGCGGTACTTGGCGATCGCGTTCTCGCCTTCGAGCACCTGCACGACAATGGGGCCCGATGTCATGAACGCGCAGAGCTCGCCGTAGAAGGGGCGCGCGGCGTGCTCCTCGTAGAACTTCTCGGCCTGGGCCTTTGTCCAGCGTACGCGCTTCTGGCCGACGATCCGGAGACCGGCTTTTTCGATCACGGCATTGATGGCGCCGGTGAGGTTGCGCTCGGTGGCGTCGGGCTTGATGATGGAGAATGTGCGCTCGATCGCCATGAGGCGGCTCCTTGGATCTCAGTGTTGAAGGGAAGGATGTGGCGCGGGTTATAGCGGCGCTGCAATGCGCCCACAAGACGGCCGGCAGCAGGCGGGCGATCGGTCGCGTGCTCAGGCCGAGCCGCGGTCGCTACCGTACAGAATGCTGGAAAAGAGCTCGTGATTGACCGAGATGATATCCATGATGTCACAAGGCGCAGTCATCCCCGGGCGGCCATCAGCGTGCATGTACTGATAGCAATGCCGGCTCGCCGCCACCCAAAGGCCGATTTCCGTCTCCTCGTGAAATACGGCGACGCCCCCCTCTTTGCCCGGCATGAAGGTGAGCAACGGCGCATGAACGCGGAACTCGCCACGTAGCGCGCGCAATAGCTGATCGTCCCATGGACTCCAATGGCGCATACGGGAATACCCCCAAGTCGTGCAATGCTGCTTTCATAACGCGTTGAAGACGGGCGCGCATCGATTAATGGCCGGAAACCATACCCGCTGATCGCGGACGCCAAGGTAAAATTGATTAAAATAGCGGCTTACGTCACCTCACTTGAGTGTGGCTCAACTCGACGATGCGCTGCGCGTGCGCATTGATATCAGAGTGACAATCAAGGCCCGGCCTCCCGCATCTGAGCGAAGAAGTTGCGCTTCCAGTCGCGGCGCGCGCTTCGCCGCGGCGTTACCCCAGGAGACGCCGGACGGGCTGCAGATCGCGCGCGATCGGGCGCGGCCGATGGCAATTGCGGGCCGAGATCTCCGACGATGCTTCCGGCCCTTGCCGTATGCGGGCCGCGCAATACCGCCGTAGCAGTCGGGTCGCGTGGATCCATGCCGGCACGCAGCGGATCCACCGGGGCCGCGCCGAGGCCCATGCGGTCCTGGCTGATGACGTCCTGGCTCAATGGGAGGACGCTATCATCATCGTCCGCCTGATCCGCGGCCCGCTCGGCGGCACGGTAGGGCTGAGCCGCACTCACATTTCGGCTCTCGATGGGCTGGTTCGCGGTCCGAGCGCCGCTGCGCACACGTGGCATTTCCGGCGCTGCGGCAGCGCGGCCCGAGGGACGACGTACCGGGGGCGTTGCGGCGCGCTCAGGTGTGATCTCGGCCGGCGCGGCCATGGGCACGATGCGTGCGGGCTGTCGCGAGGCCGTCTCGCGATCGCGCGCCGTGCAAACATGGCTCGTCTGACTGCGGGCGAGCGCCAGCATGATGTAGTCGGGTGTCTCGACGGGCCGCAGGATGCGCACGCGCTCCCCGAGGGCTTGCATGCCCTGCTGGGTCTCCAGGGACCATCGGCCGTCCACGGCGCCGCCATAGCAGCCGAGGCGCAGAAGCTCGCTCTGGATCTGTTGAACGAGGCGTACGCCCGCATCTACCCTGGGGGCCGCCGGCTCTTCGGCTGCGACGGGGACGACAGTGGCAGCGGATCCGCTCTCGACCGGCGCGGTCGCGGCGGCTTTCGGGCTGGGGCTCAAAGCCATGCCGGCCGAAGGCGTCTCGGGTGGCAGTGGTGCCAGCAGATAAGCCAGGGCACCAAAGGCGCCCAGCGCCCCCACGAGGCCCGTGGTCTTGCTCATCGGACAGTTCCCTACGCGCTACAAAGTGACGGATCTCAAGTCCGAAGCAGGGCGCCGAGTTCACCGCGCGCCCATCACCGGAAGGCCCCTACACGAGGGCCCACCAGTAAGACGTAAACATAGGCAATAAGGTTCAAACTACCCAGCCTTTAGCCACATCACAATTTACGGAACTGCAGCTTGGTTCACGGCTGTTGCTGAACGGCAGCAGATTTGTGTCGCCGTGGATGCCGTTCTTGAGTGCCAACTGAGCATCTCGATGCAGAGGAATCTGATATAGTATCCCGCGGCGCCGGAAAGCTCGGTTGGCGCACACCCATCCAGGGAGGTGGCTCATGGATCTCGCTCTTATCATTCAGCTCATCAGTGGTGCGATCGGTGGCAACGTTGCCGGTGCGGCTCTCAAGGAGAAGTCGCTCGGTGTCCTCGGCAACTCTCTGGCGGGCCTCGTCGGGGGCGGGCTTGGCGGGCAAATCCTGCAGGCGCTGCTCGGCGTTGGGACAGCCACTGCGGGCGGCGGCCTGGATCTGGGCGCGATCATCTCGCAAATAGCCGGGGGCGGTGTCGGCGGCGCGGTGCTCATGGCCATCGTCGGGATGCTCAAGCAGAACTTCGCCAAGTAGCGTCCGCACTGGACTTGACCGTTTTTTCTACGGTTGCGCGGCACTAACGGGGGTGCGGTGAGCGGACGCTTGACCCATGGCCGGGCGGGTGCTGTATCGGGCGGGACGGACATGCAACCGATTCCCGCTCGCCAAATCCTGTCGGAAAGCGCCGAGACCCTTAGATGTCATCACCCGAAGTGACGCCCATGGTGCCCGCCGAGCCCATAGGGGACGCGGTCCTGATCATCGACTTCGGCTCGCAGGTGACCCAGCTCATCGCCCGCCGCGTGCGCGAAGCCGGCGTTTATTCCGAGATCGTCCCCTTCAACCGTGCCGCCGACGCCCTGC
>JAEYYJ010000384.1 GCA_023430845.1 Pseudomonadota bacterium | reverse complement strand
TCGATGAAGCCGTACTTGTTCACGCGCGCGAACGTCGCGAGCGAGTTGATGAGGCCGATGTTCGGGCCTTCCGGCGTTTCGATGGGGCAGATGCGCCCATAGTGCGTCGGATGCACGTCGCGGACTTCGAAGCCCGCGCGCTCGCGCGTCAGACCACCCGGACCCAGCGCCGAGAGACGCCGCTTGTGCGTGATCTCGGAGAGCGGGTTAGTCTGGTCCATGAACTGCGAGAGCTGCGACGAGCCGAAGAACTCGCGCACCGCGGCCGCCGCCGGCTTCGCGTTGATCAAGTCCTGCGGCATGACGGTGTCGATATCGACAGAGCTCATGCGCTCCTTGATCGCGCGCTCCATGCGCAGGAGGCCGATGCGGTACTGGTTCTCCATGAGCTCGCCGACCGAGCGCACGCGGCGATTGCCGAGATGGTCGATGTCGTCGATCTCGCCCTTGCCGTCACTCAGATCGACAAGCGTCCGCACGACCGCCAGGATGTCCTGGGGCCGAAGTACGCGCACTGTGTCCTCGGCAGGCTCGAAATCCTTGATGTCGCCGAGGCGCATGTTCATCTTCACGCGGCCGACGGCCGAGAGATCATAGCGCTCGGAATCGAACATCAAGCCGTGGAAAAGCGTCTCGGCGGCGTCGATCGTCGGCGGCTCGCCGGGGCGCATGACGCGGTAGATGTCGAGCAGCGCTTCGTCGCGGTTGGCGTTCTTGTCGACCTTGAGCGTCAGGCGGATGTGATCGCCGACCGTCACGTGGTCGATGTCGAGGACCGTGAATTCGCTGACGCCAGCCTCGGTGAGCTTGTCGAGCAGCTTCTGATCCAGCTCATTGGCGGCTTCGCCGTAGATCTGACCCGTCGACAGATCGACGATGTCCTCGGCGAGGTACTTGCCAACGAGATCCTCGGGCGCGACCAGCACTTCCTTGACGCCGCTCTCAGCGAGCTCGCGCGCACGGCGCACGGAAACCTTCTCGCCGGCCTTGGCGACGACGTTGCCCGACTTCGCATCGACAATGTCGGCGACCGGCGTGACGCCGCGCATCTTCTCGGGGATGAACGGCATCGTCCAACCCTTCTTGGTCCGACGCACGAGGATCGAACCGTAGAACGTGCCGAGGATCTGCTCGTCGTCGAGGCCGAGGGCATAGAGCAGCGTCGTCACCGGCAGCTTGCGGCGACGGTCGATGCGTACATAGACGACGTCCTTGGCGTCGAACTCGAAGTCGAGCCAGGAGCCGCGATAGGGAATGATGCGCGCTGCGAACAGCAGCTTGCCGGAGGCGTGCGTGCGGCCGCGGTCATGATCGAAGAAGACGCCCGGCGAGCGGTGCATCTGCGAGACGATCACGCGCTCGGTGCCGTTGATGACGAACGTGCCGTTCTGCGTCATGAACGGCATGTCGCCCATATAGACGTCCTGCTCCTTCACGCCCTTGATCGAGCGCGAGCCGGTCTCCTCGTTGATATCGAACACGATGAGGCGCAGCTTCACGCGCAGCGGAGCTGCGTACGTCATGTCGCGCTGCTGGCACTCGTCGACATCGAACTTCGGCGGGTCGAAATCATAGCGGACGAACTCGAGCGTCGCCTTGCCCGAGAAGTCCGAAATCGGAAACACGGACTTGAACACCGCCTGCAGGCCGGTCTCGGGCCGGCCGCCGGCCGGCTCCTTGACCATCAGGAAGTCATCGTAAGAGCTCTTCTGCACCTCGATCAGGTTCGGCATCTCCGCCACTTCGGCGATCGAACCAAACCGTCTCCTCATCCGCCTGCGGCCGGTGAATGTTTCAGCCATGTGCGCTCCTCTCGGGTCTGAGATGGCGGGATGGGGCTGGCCTCCCATCGGCGCATCTCGTGAATGTCGTCTCGCGGTCGCGGGACCGGTCGCCTTCAACCTGTCCTCTCGCAACTCGCCGGAAGGTCCCATGCTCGCAAGCAGCGAGGCCCTCGGGGGAGTTGCCCGGGCCGGCCCCCGCAAAGGAGCCGGCCCAGTCAATCGAAAAGCGCCTTACTTCACTTCGACCTGGGCGCCCTGGTCCTCGAGCTGCTTCTTCAGCTTGGCAGCCTCGTCCTTCGTCACGCCTTCCTTGACGGTCTTGCCGCCGGCCTCGACGAGGTCCTTGGCTTCCTTCAGGCCGAGGCCCGTGATGGCGCGGACTTCCTTGATCACGTTGATCTTCTTGTCGCCCGCCGCCTTCAGGATGACGGTGAACTCGGTCTGCTCCTCGGCGGGAGCAGCGGCAGCGCCAGCCGGAGCCGCAGCAACGGCGACAGCGGCCGCAGCCGAGACGCCCCACTTCTCCTCGAGGAGCTTCGCGAGCTCAGCGGCCTCGAGAACGGTCAGCTTCGACAGGTCGTCGACGATTTTTGCAAGATCGGTCATTTCAATGTTTCCTAGCGTTCGGTTCGAACCGCTCAGCGGTCCAGGTTCTGATGTTCGTTCGGCTCGCGGCGATCAGCGCCGCACCACTTATCAAGCAGCCTCGCCCTTGCTCGCCTGCGCCTGGATGACACGTGCGAGCTTGGCTCCCGGCTCCGCGATCGTGCGGGCGATCTTCGTCGCCGGCGCGTTGAGGAGACCGATGAGCTTCGCCCTCAGCTCGTCCAGCGAGGGGAGGTCGGCGAGTGCTTTGACGCTCGTGGAGTCGAGGATGTTGCTCCCCATCGCACCGCCGAGGATCACGAGCTTCTCGTTTTCCCGGCTGTACTTGACGGCAATCCTCGCGGCCACCATCGGGTCGCTCGAGTAGGCAATGACTGTTTGCCCCTTGAACAACTTCGAGATGCCCTCTGAGTTGGTCTCCTTGAGCGCCAGTACCGCCAGCGTGTTCTTCGCCACCTTGACCGTTCCGCCAGCTTCTTTCATGCGCTTGCGGAAGTCGGTCATCTGGGCGACGGTCATGCCGGCGTAGTGGGCCACGACAATCACGCCCGTGTCCTTGAACACGTCGTGGAGCGTCGTGACGAGCTCTTGCTTGGCAGCTCTATCCACCTGGCTACACTCTCCATCGTGCGA
>JAEYYJ010000377.1 GCA_023430845.1 Pseudomonadota bacterium | reverse complement strand
CATGCCTTCGACATAAGAGCAGAACTCGCTGACCACCGCAGGTGGAGCAGTATCCGGCGCACCGGCGGGCCGCCGGGGAATGCAGATTACATCCAGCTTAGGACAGCCGGCGAATGTCTTGCTCGGCAGGATATTGAGGCCGACGTCACTCACGACCGGCTGGAGATCCTTCCATATGAGATGGACGTCGGCGTTCGGCGGGCATGCCAGGACCTCGAACGGTCCCGTCAGATCGAGCTTATCCGCGATGCGGTCGAGCACGAACACGAGATCTCAGCCCCCTCGAAGCCATGTGCTGGCACCCGAATTTACATCTTCGAACACGACACGTGAGACCTCTCCCGGCGTCTGACAACTGCGCAGCACGACCACCATGACCTGTCTCGACCCTGCACGTGCATCTGAACCATGATGCCTGGAGGTGAACGTGCTTCGGGGATCTATCGAGAAGGTTCGTGGTTTCGCCGACTCCGTCATCAGCCAGCGCGGCGCTCGCGATGGCCATCTTCATGTGATGCCACGTGCGCCCACTGGCGCTCATCGCCACAAGCGATAATGCACATTCATATGGCAAACGTCGGAGCAAAAATCCGGCACCTCGCCCAATATGCAGGCAGACTCTCAGATAACCACTCCGTATGAGCTTTCGCCTATTTCTTCTTGTGATTTCGCATGACATGACTCGCCGATGAAGCGGCCGCAATGCGCGCGGCAGGCGAGCATCGGGGGTTCTGCGCCATGCATCTCGTTCCTCATGAAGTGGATAAGCTCAATCTGGTCGCGATCGGCCTTCTTGCGCAACGTCGGCTCGCGCGCGGCTTGCGTCTCAACTATCCCGAGGCTATCGCCCTGATCTCCACAGTGCTCCTCGAGCTCATGCGCGACGGCCAGCACTCTGTGCCGGAGCTGATGGCGCTCGGTGGTAAAATTCTCGGGCATCGCGAGGTGCAGCCGGGCGTCCCTCAGATGATCGGCGAAGTTCATGTCGAGGGGACATTTCCTGACGGCACCAAGCTCGTCGCCGTCCGATCTCCTGTGACCGCGGCGACGG
Source organism: Pseudomonadota bacterium (assembly GCA_023430845.1). Classification (GTDB taxonomy): domain Bacteria; phylum Pseudomonadota; class Alphaproteobacteria; order Rhizobiales; family Hyphomicrobiaceae. The sequence goes on along the minus strand of JAEYYJ010000377.1, from coordinate 2,053 downwards.
GCGATCTGAAGCTTGCTCTCTACGGCAGCTTCCTGCCCTTGCCTGATCCGTCCCTCTTCAAGAGCGCCGAGGATGAGAACGCCGGTGTGATCACCACGGCGGATGGCGCACTCGTGCTCAACGACGGCCGCGAGGTCGCAACCATCAGCGCGACCAATACCGATACGCGCCCCATCCAGGTTGGCAGTCATTTCCACTTCGTGGAAGCGAATCCACGCCTGGAGTTCGACCGTACGGCCGCCTACGGCAAGCGCCTGGACATTCCTGCCGGCACGGCCATCCGCTTCGAGGCGGGAGAGACCAAGACGGTGACGCTGGTCGAGATCGCCGGAAACAAGGTCATTCGCGGCGGCAACAATCTCGCAGATGGCGCCGTCGGCACGAGCAACCGCAAGACCGCGCTGGAACGCTTCGAGGCGCTCACTGGCAGCAGCAAGGCGTAAGGGGGAACCGCGACCATGGCTTATGAAATCAAGCGGAACGACTACGCGACGCTGTTTGGTCCGACGACTGGCGACAAGGTGCAGCTCGGCGATACGTGCCTCATCGCGGAGGTCGAGAAGGACTTCACCGTCTACGGCGACGAATGCGTCTTTGGTGCCGGCAAGGTGATCCGGGACGGTATGGGACAAGCAGCCGGCGTGGATTCGAGCATCGCGCTCGACTGCGTCATCACCAATGTCCTGATCATCGACTACAAAGGCATCGTGAAGGCCGATGTCGGTATCAAGAACGGCCATATTGCTGGCATCGGCAAGGCCGGCAATCCCGACGTGATGGCGGGTGTCGATCCTGACCTCGTCATCGGCGTCAACACCGAGGTCATTGCCGGAGAGGGTCTCATCCTGACTGCCGGCGGCGTCGACACGCACTTCCACTACATCTGTCCACCGCAGCCGTTCACGGCAATTGCAAGCGGAATGACCACGCTGGTTGGCGGCGGCACCGGACCGGCGACAGGATCCCTCGCCACCACATGCACGCCGAATCCCACCTATCTGCGCCTGATGATGCAGGCCACCGACCAAATCCCGGTCAACTTCGTCTTCACGGGTCGCGGCAACTCCTCGAAGCCCGACGGCATGAAGGAACAGATCCTGGCCGGCGCCGGCGGGCTGAAGCTGCACGAGGATTGGGGGACGACGCCCGCCGCCATCGACACCTGCCTCGCCATGGCGGATGACTACGACGTACAGGTCACCATCCATACGGACACGATCAATGAGTCCTGCACGGTCGAAGACTCGATCAAGGCGTTTGGCGGCCGCACCATCCATACCTATCACAGTGAGGGCGCCGGCGGTGGCCATGCGCCGGACCTGATGCGTGTCTGCTCGGAGCCGAACATCCTCACCAGCTCGACGAGCCCGACCAATCCCTACACGATCAACACCGTGGCCGAGCATCTCGACATGCTCATGGTGTGTCACCATCTGGACAAGAACATCCCCGAGGACGTGGCGTTCGCTGCGAGTCGCATTCGCGCTGAGACCATCGCGGCTGAGGGTGTGATGCACGACCTTGGCGCCATCTCGATGATGACTTCGGATAGTCAAGCGATGGGCCGGGCAGGCGAGGTCATCACACGGACTTGGCAGATCGCCGATCAGATGAAGCGCCAGCGCGGTAAGCTGCCGGAGGACGTGTCAGGCAACGACAACTTCCGCATCAAGCGCTACGTGGCGAAGTACACGATCAATGGAGCGATCGCCCATGGCATGAGCCATCTCATCGGCTCGGTCGAGAAGGGTAAGTTCGCCGACCTTGTTCTGTGGAAGCCGGCGTTCTTTGGGGCGCGGCCGGAGATGGTCCTCAAGGGCGGCTTCATTGCGTTTGCCCAGATCGGTGATGCCAATGCCTCCATTCCGACGCCGCAACCACTCTACATGCGGCCGATGTTTGCTGCGACCGGTGCGGGTGTCCGCGGGACATCGATCCTTTTCGTCAGCGAGGCCTCGTTGTCGGAAGGGCAGGTGAAGAGTTATGGCCTGAGTAAGCGGCTAGAAGCGGTGCGCAAGTGCCGTGGGCTCAGTAAGGCGGACATGAAGCTCAA
>JAEYYJ010000351.1 GCA_023430845.1 Pseudomonadota bacterium | reverse complement strand
CCCTGGCCGGCGGCAGCGTCCGCCGATTGCTCGAATTGTCGGCAACGGACGGCCTCAGCCTCTACCGGCGGATCGAGGCGCTCTTCCAGGGCCTGCCCCGCATCGACTGGCAAACTGCGCACGCCCTCGGCGAAGAGCTCGGCAGCGCCGCCGCTGATGCCAGATTTACGCTGTTCTACGATCTTCTGCTGGGGCTTATCGCGCGTCTTGTCCGCGCCGCCGCCAGCGGTGAGGGCAGCCCGGACGATATGGCCATGGCCCGTAAGCTTATTCCCGCGGGCAGGCTTGCCTCATGGGCCGAGCTGTGGGAAACCATCGTCCGCGACAAGGCCGAGACGCTGGCGCTCAACCTCGACCGCAGGATGCTGATCCTCGACACCCTGGCTCGCGTCGAGCGGACCGCCGAGGCCGCCTGAAGATCTCAAAGTCAGCGCCAGTATTTGCAATAAATTCGCCCGCCGCAGGGGTTCGCGCGCCCGCGGCGAGGCCCACGGAGCATTGATCTCATGAGCGGGCGCAAGTCCTTCTACGTCACGACGCCGATCTATTATCCCAATGGCGAGCCGCACTTCGGCCACGCCTATACCTCGATCGCGTGTGACGTCATGGCCCGCTTCGCCCGTCTCGACGGCCGCCAGGTCTTCTTCCTGACCGGCACGGACGAGCACGGCCTCAAGATGAAGCAGAGCGCCATCAAAGAGGGGATCACGCCGCAGGCGCTGGCCGACCGCAACTCGGCGCGCTTCAAGGAGCTGTTCACGGCGCTCAATATCTCGAACGACGATTTCATTCGCACGACCGAGCCGCGCCACTACGCCGCCTGCCAGGAGCTGTGGCGCCGTATGGCCGACGCCGGCGACATCTACCTCGACAGCTATGCCGGCTGGTACTCCGTGCGCCAGGAAGCTTTCTTCAAGGAGAGCGAGACGACCGTCGGTGATGATGGCGTGCGCCGTGAGCCGCTCGGTTCGCCCGTCGAGTGGACGGAGGAGAAGACGTACCGCTTCCGCCTCTCGGCCTATGGCGACAAGCTGCTTGCGCACTACGAGGCCAATCCGGAATTCATCCTGCCGCCGGAGCGGCGCAACGAGGTCGTGAGCTTCGTCAAAAGCGGGCTCGAGGATCTGTCGGTATCGCGAGCGACGCTGGACTGGGGCGTGCCGGTGCCGGGCGATCCGACGCACGTCATGTACGTGTGGATCGACGCGCTGACGAACTACATCACGGCGGCAGGCTTCCCCGACGAGGCTGCACCGCGCTTTACGACCTTCTGGCCCGCGGATGTGCACGTCGTCGGCAAGGATATCCTGCGCTTTCATGCCATCTACTGGCCCGCCTTCCTGATGTCGGCAGGCGTCGCGATCCCGAAGCGCATCTTCGCGCATGGGCTCCTGCTCAGCCGCGGCGAGAAGATGTCGAAGTCGGTCGGCAATGTCATCGATCCCTTCGAGATGGCGCGCGAGTTTGGCGTCGACCAGATGCGCTACTTCGCCATGCGCGAGGTCGCCTTCGGTCAGGACGGCAACTACACGCGGGAATCGATCATCAACCGCATCAACGCCGACCTCGCTAACGACCTCGGCAATCTCGCGCAGCGCTCGCTTTCCATGATCGCGAAGAACTGTGACGGGAAAGTTCCGGAGCCCGGCGCTTTCACGCCCGAGGACGGCGCACTGCTGGCGGCAGCCGACGACATGGCCGCCAAGGCGCGCGAGGCCATGGGTGCGCAAGCCATCAATCGCTATCTCGAAGCGGTGTGGAATGTAGTTGGTGAGGCGAACCGCTACTTCGCGGCCGAAGAGCCGTGGGCGAAGCGCAAGACCGATCCCGCGCGCATGGCGACGATCCTCTACGTGACTGCGGAAATCGTGCGGCAGGTGGCAATCCTCGCGCAACCGGCGACGCCGACCGCCGCGAGCCATCTGCTCGACCTGCTCGCCCAGCCGGCGGAAGGACGCTTGTTCACGGCGCTCGGCGCACAGTCGCGGCTCGCGCCGGGCCTCGCGCTTCCCGCCCCGACTGGCGCTTTCCCGCGCTACGTGGATCCGGCGGAAGCCGAGGCCGCTGCCGCAAAGCCCAAAGGCAAGAAGGGCTGAAGACTAAAGGCACGACTGCAATGCTCGTCGACCATCACTGCCACCTCGACTATCCCGACCTCGCAAGCAACCGCGAGGACGTGATCGCGCGCGCGAAGGCAGCGGGGGTCTGCCGGCTCGTCACGATCTCGACACTGATCCGCAACTACGACACGTACCGTGAGATCGCCGAGGCCAATCCCGAGATCTTCTTCACGGTCGGCACGCACCCGCATCGTGCGCATGAGGAACTTGACGTCTCCGTCGAGGAGATCGTACGCCTTGCCCAGCATCCGAAATGCATCGGCATCGGCGAGGCGGGCCTCGACTATTTCTACGACAAGTCACCGCGTCCCGCGCAGCGCGAAGGCTTCATCAAGCACATTGCGGCGGCGCGAGAGAGTGGACTTCCGCTTGTCATCCACTCGCGCGATGCGGACGAGGACACCGCCAGCATTCTCGAAGAGGAAATGCACCGCGGCGCTTTCACAGCCGTCCTGCACTGCTTCACGGGCGGTGCCGATCTCGCGCGACGCGCGATGGCCATCGGCCTCTATGTTTCGTTCTCCGGTGTCATCACCTTCAAGAAGAACGATGCCCTTCGTGCCATTGCGGCCGAAGTCCCCATGGACCGCGTTCTCGTCGAGACGGATGCGCCGTTCCTCGCGCCCGAGCCCTTTCGCGGCAAGCGCAACGAACCCGCATACGTCGTCCATACGGCGGCGACGCTCGCGCGCGTCAAGGGCGTGTCCGACGAGGAGATCGCGACTGTCACGACGGAGAATTTCTACCGCCTGTATGCCAAAGCCCCGCGCACGCTCGAAAGTGCGGCAGCATGAGCGGCAAGCTGACGCTTCTCGGTACGGGCTCATCCGGCGGCGTTCCACGACTGGGCAATAATTGGGGCGCCTGCGACCCCAAGAACCCGAAGAACCGGCGGCGGCGCTGCGCTGCCCTCATCGAGCGCATTTCCGGACGCGGGCGAACACGCGCTCTCATCGATGCCTCACCGGACTTGCGCGAGCAGCTTCTGGACGCCGAGATCGACACGCTCGACGGCGTCCTCTTCACGCACGACCATGCCGACCACACGCATGGCATCGACGACCTCAGGATGCTGGCCTACAACGCCAAGCGCCGCGTCGATGTGCACTTCGATGTCGCGACGCGCGCCTCGCTCCTCGAGCGGTTTCGCTACTGCTTCGAGTCGCCACCGGGCAGCATGTATCCGCCGATCCTCAACGGCCACGTTATCGATCCGCCAAATGCCGTCCGCATCGACGGTGCTGCAGGCCCCATAGTGGCCATCCCGGTCGTGCAGGCGCACGGCGACGCCTTCTCGCTCGGTTTTCGCGTTGCCGACGTCGCTTATTCGCCGGATATCAGCGGTCTTTCGCCTGAGGGGCAGGAGCAATTGCGCGGTCTCGATCTCTGGATCGTCGATGCATTGCGCTACATCCCGCATCCGAGCCACTTCACCGTCAAGCAAGCACTGGAATGGATCGAGATCCTGAAACCGAAGCGCGCCATCCTCACGCACCTCCACGTCGATCTCGACTACGTGACACTGAAGCGCGAGCTGCCTCCGCACGTCCAACCTGCCTATGATGGCATGAGCGTCCACTTTGACTGGGCGACGACCTGAGACAGTGCGGCGGCGGGTCTCAGCCCTTACCGCGCGTCTCGGTCTTACCCGGCTGGGCATGCTCTTCGAGATAGGCGATCATGGCGCCGGCAACATCGATGCCGGTCGCCTGCTCCATGCCCTCGATGCCGGGCGAGGAGTTCACCTCCAGCACCAGCGGCCCGCGCTTCGAGCGCAGCATGTCGACGGCCGCCACATTGAGCCCAAGCGCCTCGGTTGATTTCAGCGCCGTCTGGATTTCGTCGGGCGACAACTCGA
>JAEYYJ010000347.1 GCA_023430845.1 Pseudomonadota bacterium | reverse complement strand
CGTTCGAGCGGCAGATTGGCCCGCGCCCACTCCGGCCCCCGTGCCATGTCCGCGGTTGCGCCTTCACTGCGCAAGGTATCGAGTTGAGCCTGCAGATTTTTGCAAACCTCGCCATCGAGCGGCACGGCAGCAGCGGGCGTGATCGCCCAAAACGGAACGGCGAGCATCAGAGCGATCGCCGCCCCAAGGCTCGATGGACGCACAGTCATTCTCACGTACCCCGCACCTGAAACTTCAAGCGTAGGCGGCAAGTATCCCGAGGAAATCTGCCGCCTTCAGGCTGGCGCCCCCCACGAGGGCACCATTCACGTTCGGGACGGCCATCAGCTCCGTGGCATTAGATGCTTTGACCGATCCGCCATAGAGGATGCGCATGGCCTGGCCCTCGCCGCCGAAGCGCGCCGCGAGCGCGGCACGGATTGCGCCATGCACCTCGGCGACGTCCGCCACGGTCGGTGTCAGACCCGTGCCGATGGCCCATACGGGCTCGTAGGCGACGATCGTGTCGGTGGCGCGGCAGTTTTCGGGGAGTGACCCGGCGAGCTGGCGCCCGACCACCGTCAAAGTCTGGCCGGACTGGCGCTCGGCCGCCGTCTCGCCGACGCAGACGATGGCAACGAGCCCCGCACGGTGGGCGGCTTCGGCCTTGCTCCGCACGAGGGCATCGCTCTCGAGGTGGTCGGTGCGGCGCTCGGAGTGGCCTACGATGACGGCGCTCGCGCCCGCGTCCTTCAGCATTTCCGCCGAGATATCACCTGTGTGCGCGCCACTGACCTTGGCGTGGCAGTCCTGGCCGCCGACGGCGATCCGCGATCCGGCGAGCGTATCGGCGAGCTTGGCGACCAGTGTTGCTGGCGGACAGATGAGGACATCGGCGGCCTCGTTCGAGAGGCCTTTCGCCATGGCGTCGGCCTCGGCAAGGGAGGCCGAGAGCCCGTTCATTTTCCAATTGCCGGCCACGAGCGGCCTGATCGCACTTCCGGTCATATTTTCCTCGCCCTGCCGAACCGCCCTGCGCACTTCTTATGTCGCGCCATGCCTATCGTGCGGCTCCCGCAGTTTCAACCCTCGGCCCACAGCAGCTTTCGGCGCTCTCACAAGCATTTGAGACGCAAAGAAATCTCTACCCGTTCACAACGGGTCCAGAGCGGGAATGTGGACGCCCTCGCGCACACGGCCTATATGGACATCAAATCGAGCGCCCGCCGAGCGGCGCCACGCATCAGCAAAGGGTCGACGAGAATATGCTGGAAGCACTGAGACGCGGCGTCAAAGGCATATTCATCCAGGCGCTGATCGGCCTCCTCGTGATCGCCTTTGCGGTGTGGGGCATTGCCGACGTCTTCCAGGGGCGCGCACAGACTTCGCTCGCGCGGATCGGGAAGACAGAAATCTCGCAGGATCAGTTCCAGCAGGCGCTGCAGGTTGAGATCAGTGCACTAGCGCGTCAGTTCGGTCGCCGCCTCACGATCGATCAGGCGCGCCAGCTCGGCATCGACCAGCGCGTCATCGCGCGCCTCGTCGGTACGGCTGCCATTGATACGCACGCCCAAGAGCTCGGCCTCTATCTGTCGGACGCGACGATTGCCGATGCCATCCGCAATGATCCCGTGTTCCACGGCGTCGGCGGTCAGTTCGACCGCAACGCCTTCACCGAGATCCTGCGTCAGAACAATCTCACCGAGGGGCGCTATTTCGCCGAGCGCCGTGCGGAGGAAGTGCGCGAGCAACTCACCGAGACGCTCGCCGGCGGCAATGTGCCACCCGACTATCTCATCCAGACGCTTCACCGCTACCAGGGCGAGACGCGCACCATCGCGCACATGACGCTCGATCCCGAGGTTGCCGGCAAGGTCGAGGCCCCCGACGAGGAAAAGCTCAAGGCGTACTACGAGCAGAACAAGCGCCGCTTCGTTGCGCCCGAGTTCCGGAAGGTTCCGCTCATCCTGCTGACCGATGCCGAGGTGCGCAAGCAAGTCGCCGTCAGCGACGAGGAGATGAAGGCCCTTTACGAGCGAGAGAAGGACACTTTCGCGACGCCCGAGCGCCGGCATATCCAGCAGATCTCGTTCCCCGACCGCGCCGCTGCCGAGAAGGCTCATGGAGCGCTCAAGGCTGCGCCGTCGTTCGAGGAAGGCCTGAAAGGGCTCGAGCTCAAGGAAAGCGACATCGACCTCGGCTCCCTCGCCAAGTCGGAGATGATCGATGCGGCTATTGCCGACGCCGCTTTCAAGCTCGAGAAGGGACAGATCTCGGAGCCGGTGACGGGCACGTTCTCGACGGTGATCGTGCGCGTCGCAGACGTCACCCCCGGCAAGCAGAGCACGTTCGATGAGGTCAAGGATCGGCTCCGCGACCGCATTGCCGGCGAGCGCGTCAATCGCGAGATGCAAGATCTGCACGACCGCGTTGATGACGCGCGCGCAGGCGGCTCGAGCCTCAAGGAAGTTGCCGAGCGGCTGAAGGTGAACTTCATCGAGATCGAGGCAACCGACAAGCAAGGCATGACGCCCGAGGGCAAGCCGGCACTCGAGCATCCCGATGCCGCGCGCATTCTCGGCTCGGCCTTCGAGGGGGGCAGCGGCCTCGACCGCGAAGCGATCGAACTCACGGACGGGGGCTACGCCTGGGTCGACGTGGCCGGCGTGACGGCCGAGCGCCAGAAGCCCTTCGAGGAAGTTCAGGAAGCTGTAAAGACGGCCTGGATGGAAGCCGAGCGTCGCACCGCACTCAACGCGGCCGGGCAGAAGATCGTGGAGCGTGTCGACAAGGGTGAGGCGCTCGAAGATATCGCCAAGGAACTCGGTCTCGAGGTCAAGCTCGCGCAGCCGGCGACGCGTAACCAGCAGCCGGATGGCTTGACCCGCGCGGCCGTGCAGCAGGCATTCGCGCTGGGACGCGGTGCTGCAGCCTCCGTCGAGAGTGCCGATGGCAAGTCACGAACCATCATCGTGGTGCGTGCCATTGTGGATCCGCCCGCCGCGACGCCGGAGCAGATATCGAAATTGCGCCAGGAGCTGTCGCGCCAGCTACAGGGCGATACGATCAACACCTATGTGGGTGCACTCCAGGAGCGCCTTGGTCACAGCGTGAACCAGACGGTCTACCGCCGCGCCATGGGGCTCGAAACCCAGCAGCCTTGAGCTGCTCTCGGGTGCAGCAAGGGTGGTGGTGATCAGATCGAGAAGCTCGTGCCGCAGCCGCACGCGGCGGTGGCTTGGGGGTTCTGGATCTTGAAGGACGCGCCGATCAGCTCATCGACGAAGTCGATCTCGGAGCCTTCCATGTAGCCGACCGACATCTCGTCGATCAGCACGACAGCTCCCGACCGCTCGATGACGAGATCATCGGGCTCGCGCCCCGAGACGAGATCGAACTTGTACTGGAAGCCTGAGCAGCCACCGCCTTCGACGCTCACGCGCAGAGCATCGGCGCCGGGCTCGCCGGCCACGATCTCGGCGATCCGCTGGGCGGCACGCTCGGTCAATCCAACTCGTGGGCGATCCTCGACCATCGTCATAAAGGGGCTCCTCGCGCGTTCCTGGAAGCCGGGATATCCACCGGACTCGACGCGGATACTTGATAAGTAAATAGGAATTGCCTCCGCGATGTCAAACGGCTGCTCTCGTTCTATCATAGGGTGAATCGAGGGGCAGCCATGCATCGGGCCGGCTGACCGGCGAGCCAGGGTCCGCAGGTGAAGAGGGGCAACATGGCTGAGGCAGGTGGCACTGGGGCCGCGACGTCGCGCCGTCCGGGCGCGCGCTCCGTCGCAGCTTGGGCTCTCGATGCCGGCCAGAGCCGTGGCCGGGCGGTAAACGAGCCTCCCTGCTCCTACCGGACGCCTTTTCAGCGCGATCGCGATCGCATTGTGCACGCGACGGCCTTCCGGCGTCTCACATACAAGACGCAGGTGTTCCTCCACCACGAAGGCGATCATTTCCGCACGCGCCTGACCCACTCGCTCGAAGTCGCGCAAATCGCGCGCTCGATGGCCCGGCAACTGGAACTGGACGAGGATCTGGCCGAGGCCCTGTCGCTTGCGCACGACGTGGGACATCCGCCGTTTGGGCATGCGGGCGAGCGCGCGCTGGATGCCGCCATGCGCGACTGGGGCGGGTTTGATCACAATGCGCACAGCCTGCGCATGGTCACGACGCTCGAACGCCGCTACGCGCATTTCGACGGGCTCAACCTGACGTTCGAAGCGCTCGAAGGCCTCGCCAAGCACAATGGCCCGCTCGTCGGTCGGTACGCGCTGGCGAACGCAGCTGAGCGCAATCGCGAGCTTCTCGATCTCATCGCGGCGCTGGGACTCACGCGCGCCCTTGAACTCGATCGCTTCGCGCCGGCCGAGGCGCAGGTTGCCGCCATCGCCGACGATATCGCCTACACGAACCACGACATCGATGATGCGCTCCGTGCCGGTCTCATCAGTCTCGCTGACCTGGAAGCGGCACCCATGGCGGGCCCTTTCGTCAAGGCTGCGCGCTCGGCTCTCGACGGTACGACGCTTGCGCGCAGCGAGATCGATCGCGACCGCCGCCTCTTCTACGAAGTTAACAGGCGCATGATCACGGTCATGGTCGACGAGGTCGTGAAGGAGACGCGCGCGCGCATTGCCGCGCTCGGCATCACCAGTGCAGACGGCATCCGCAATGCCGGTATCGCCGTCGTGGCTTTCCCGGACGACCAGCGCGTCGCCCTCGATGCTCTGAAGAAATTCCTGTTCGATCGCGTCTACCGGGCCCCGCGGGTCATGCGCGTCATGCACAAGGCCGAGGAGGTGGTCGCGGCCCTCTTCGATCGCTACATGACGAGCCCAGCCGACCTGCCCGGCGGCCGCGGGGAAAGCATTCTGGGCCTCGATCCGGCCGGACGGGCCCGCCGCGTGGCTGACTTCATCGCCGGTATGACGGACCGCTTCGCGCTCGCCGAATATGCGCGTCTGTTTGACGACACTATTGATTTGCATTAGCTGCCGCCATGCTATGACGCGGGCGGAAGGCGCCTGTCGAAGCCCGGGCGTCGCCCCATCCGAGGAAACATCATGACCGTGCTCGCCGAGGTCGAGGCGCAGATTGCCGACGCATTGAAGAGGCTGCAGCAGGCGGGCCGCCTGCCGGCCGAGCTTGCGCTCGGCGCCGTCGAGGTCGAGCCGACCAAGGATCCGCGCCACGGCGATCTCGCAACGAATGCCGCCATGGTGCTCGCGAAGCCGTCGCGCATGAAGCCGCGCGACATCGCCGATGCACTCGTCGGTGAGCTCTCGGGCCTGCCCGGCTATGTAAAGGTCGAGGTGGCGGGGCCGGGCTTCGTCAATATCTCACTCGCGCCCGAACGCTGGCAGTCGGTGGTGGGCGACGTGCGCGCGGCGGGTGCTCGCTACGGCGCCTCGAACATGGGCAAGGGCGAGAAGCTGCTCATCGAATATGTCTCGGCGAACCCCACGGGCCCGATGCACGTCGGGCATGGGCGTGGCGCCGTGTTCGGCGACTCGCTTGCGAACCTGCTCGACTTTGCGGGCTATGCGGTCACGCGCGAATACTACGTCAATGATGCGGGTGCGCAGGTGGACGTGCTCGCGCGCTCGGCGTTCCTGCGCTACCGCGAGGCACTCGGCGAGAACATCGGCGAGATCCCGGCCGGTCTCTATCCGGGCGATTACCTGAAGCCTGTCGGGGCCGCGCTCGCCGAGGAGCACGGCGATGCGCTGCTCAGGAAGGCGAACGACGAGAGCGCCTGGCTGCCGATCGTGCGCGCCAAGGCCATCGAGATGATGCTCGTCATGATCAAGGAGGATTTGGCGGCGCTCGACATCCGTCACGAGGTGTTTTTCTCCGAGCGCGCCATGACCGAAGGCGGCAAGGACGACATCGCGGCGACCATTGCGGAACTGAGAGCAAAAGGTCTCGTGTTCGAGGGGCGTCTCGAAAAGCCCAAAGGGCACGACGACGACG
>JAEYYJ010000344.1 GCA_023430845.1 Pseudomonadota bacterium | reverse complement strand
CCTCGAGGGACGTGATCCGGTCCTTGAGCAGAAGCTTCTGCTTCTTGAGCCGCTTGATCGTGACCTGATCGTTGGAATGCTCCGCCTCGAGCCGCACGATGCGCTCGTCGAGATCGCGGTGCTCGGCGCGCAACGTGGCTAGCTGCTCGCGCACTTCACGCTCGTCGGGTCGCTGCGTCAATGGGCTCTGCTCCGCACATCCGTGGCCGAACGGTGTTCCGGCATATCTCCCGCGGCGGCCGGGCGCAAGTGAGGCGTTGCGTGGCCCGGATGCGGCCCTCGGTCCCTTGCACCGACCGCGCCGCACCGTTCATTCTCGGCCCGGATGATCGCGGGACGATGTTTTGGGGATTGATGGATGAATGTGCGGCGGGCGGCGCTGGTACTGGGGGCGCTGGTACTGGTGTTTGGATTGGGAGGCGCCGAAGCAGCCGATGCCGCCGCGAAAGGACGCGCCCTGGCCGAGCGGCTTTGCGCCAACTGCCATATGGTGCCAGGACAGGGCGAGAAACGGGCCGATAACGAGATCCCCGGCTTCACCGCTGTTGCCCGCCGCCGCAATCAGACGCCGGAGGGGATCATCGCGTGGCTACGCGCTATCCCGCCCATTATGCCGAACCATCACCTCAGCCAGGACGAGATGTACGATCTTGCGGCATTCATCATGACGCTCCGCGACGCGCCGAGCCGATAAGCGGGGGCCCTGCTGACAAGGCGGCCTGCCTCTGCAATGCTCGCGCAAACAGAACCTGCTTCCGGGAGGACCAGATCCATGCCGCGCTTCGCCGCCAATCTCTCGTTCATGTTCCTGGAAGTGCCCTTTCTCGACCGCTTCGAAGCGGCGGCCAAAGCGGGCTTTCGCGCCGTCGAGTTCCTGTTTCCCTATGAGAACGAGCCGGAGGAGATCGCCTCGCGTCTCAAGGCGAACGGCCTGACGCAGGCGCTCTTCAACCTGCCGCCGGGCGACTGGACCAAGGGCGAGCGTGGGCTTGCCGCCATTCCCGGGCGCGAAGCGGAGTTCGAGCAGGCGGTGGCGGCGGCGCTGCGCTACGCCGAAGCGACCGGATGTCGGCGCATTCACGCCATGCCGGGCCTGCGCCATCATGGAGCGGAGCGCCGAACGTACGTCGCCAACCTCAAGCGCGCGGCACGGCTCGCGGCCAAAGACAACGTCGACGTGATCATCGAGCCGATCAATACGCGCGACATTCCGGGCTTCTTCCTCAATACGACGGGGGAAGCACGCGCGGTCATCTACGAAGTGGGTCAAGCCAATCTCGGCCTGCAGTTCGACCTTTACCACCGGCAGATCCAGGAGGGCGATACCGCGATGGCCATCAGGGAGTTCGGCCATCTGGCGCGCCACTACCAGATTGCGAGCCCGCCGGACCGCGGCGAGCCGGATGATGGGGAAATGAACTACGCCTTTCTCTTCCGGGAGATCGACGCGAGCGGCTTCTCGGGTTATGTCGGCTGCGAGTACAAACCGCGTAAGGGCACACTCGAGGGGCTCGGTTGGGCTGCGAAATGTGGGGTTACGCTCGGCTGAGCGGATCGCCGCAGGCTCCCGCGCCCGTCCGATGGCTTCAAACTTTCGACACCTTGGCGTCGCACAGCGTCCAAGGGATTTTCCGGGGACGGGCGAATCGATGTCTGGCATGACCATGAAGCGCACGCTGACGCGGCGAACCGTCCTGCAGGCCGGCGCCGCCGCGACGCTCGCACCGGCATTTGCGCCGATGCTGCCGGCGATCGCGCAGCAGCCGCAACAGCGCGGGCCACTGCAGGTCGACGTCGACCAGGGCAATGTCCGGCCGCGGCCGATCGCCATTCCGCCCTTCCTCGGCGACGATCCGCGCTTTGCCGCCGAAGTCGCAGCCGTCGTCACGGCGGATCTAGAAAGCTCCGGACTTTTCGTCCCGCTCGATCCTGCGGGTTTCATCGAACGCATCGGCGATCTCAATGCGACGCCGCGCTTTGCCGACTGGCGCAGCTCCGGCGCCGAGGCGCTGGTCGTCGGGCGGGTTTCTCAGCTCGGAGACGGCCGAGTCAGGGCCGAATTCCGTCTCTGGGATGTGGTCATCGGCAAGCAGCTCACCGGACAGCAGTTCACGACGGCCGTCTCGAACTGGCGACGCGTCGGGCACATCCTGGCCGATCAGGTCTGGGAGAAGCTCACGCTGGAGAAGGGCTACTTCGACTCGCGCATCGTTTTCATCGACGAAACCGGGCCGAAGCAGAAGCGTGTGAAGCGGCTCGCCATCATGGACCAGGACGGGCACAACACGCGCCTGCTGAGCCAGGGCGGGGAGCTCGTCCTCACCCCGCGCTTCAGCCCGACGACGCAGGAAATCACGTACATGTCCTACGCCGCCGGCGCACAGCCGCGCGTCGTGATGCTCAATATCGACACCGGGCAACGCGGCGTGGTCGGCGATTTCCCGGGCATGACATTCGCACCGCGTTTCTCGCCGGACGGACAGCGCATCGTGATGAGCCTCCAGCAGGAGGGCGACAGCTCCATCCTCGAGATGGACTTGCGCAGCCGCCAGATGCGCCGGCTCACGCAGGGGCGCGCGATCGATACCGGCCCCTGCTACTCACCCGACGGACGCCAGATCGTGTTCGAATCGGACCGCGAAGGGCACCAGGCTCTCTACGTGATGGGGTCGGACGGTCAGGCTCCGCGCCGGATCAGCCTCGGCGAGGGCCGCTACTCGACGCCCGTGTGGTCCCCGCGCGGCGACTACATCGCATTCACGAAGCAGATGTCGGGGCGCTTTCTTATCGGCGTCCTGCACCCCGACGGCTCAGGCGAGCGCATCCTCACGGATGGGTACCACAACGAAGGCCCGACCTGGGCGCCGAATGGACGCTTTCTGATGTTCTTCAGGGAGCAGCAGGGCGCGAACGGGGGCCCTCGCATTTATTCGATCGATCTGACGGCGCGTAACGAGCGAGTGATTCGCACGCCGTCGTTTGCTTCGGACCCCGCGTGGTCCCCATTGCTTCGCTGAAACTGCCCGCAAATACGTATTCGGAGCTATTCGGCCGTGCAAATTGCGCCCGTTTCGATGTTGAACGGTTATTGAACTGCTTTTCCGTGGCTTTTTCGCATCTCTAGCGGCACAAAACATCCACAGAAAGCCCGCCGTCCTTGATCTGAACTCGCCTCACAAGTACCCAGATTAGGGCGACTGCCACAGGCGAAACTTGAGCCGCTATTCGTGGGGGGTCAAGGCACTATTGGCTGTGGCCATTGGGACATACACGCTCCCTAGCGATGTATGCCGCCAATGAGCGTGGCGCCAATGCGCCGGTGACGGAGCAGGGTCTGCGTAGAGAGTTGATCCCATCTCGGGGTTTTCTAGGGGAGACTGAACTATGAAGAGTGCAATCGTTCTTGCCACCGTTGTTGCGGCCGTTGCTCTTGGCGCGTGCCGCAAGGAAGTGGCTCACGAGTCGTACAAGCTCGGCGCGGGCGACGTCGCTCCCGTGACGCAGCAGGTGCGCTAACTGATTCCATTACCGGAGCATGTCCGTCTGACGGACCACTTCGGATTTTGGACAGCAACAAGCCGCATTGTGAGCCGCGAGGCCAGCGATGCGGCTTTGTTGTTTTTGGCGCATGATAATGTCGTGAATGACGATCGGCGCGGAGCAAAAAGCTCGCGCAGTCATCCCCTCGGAATGCCGGATATCAAGCGGCGCTGCGTCTCAGGCCGGCGCGCCGCCGCCCAGATAGGGCAAGCGCCCACGTAGCCGCGCACCAAACGCCAGGACCGGCGCCAGCAGCTCCATGCTGCGCAGATCTGCGCGAGTTGTGCGGGAAACCACAGCGGGGAGGTTGGTCGACGCGGGGACGTCCGCTCGCCGAGCGATCAGTTCGCGCTCGACACCAGCGTCGTCGTCCGGGGCTGCCATTGCGAACCCTGCAGCCAGAGCAGCGCGATTCAGTCGTTCGATACTCATGTCGCCGACCTCGCTTGACACCGACCGATCGACGAACCTGTCACGGTCGATCCTCGATGTTCTGGAGAGGCACTCACCTATCGCAGAACATTGTGGATAATGTGCGACACTTTATCTTCACGTCAAGTAAAAATTGGTAAACAAGCGTGATGCCTTCGAGGTAAGGCTAAATCACGTGGGATGCTGGGCCTGCGACGGCAGCTCCCCGAATGGCGTGACGGCGACTCGAGCTGTCTCGAGCACCTTCATCCAACCATCTCCCTCCAGAAATGCCAGCTCGGTCTCTCGCTCCGCTGTCATCGTATCGAGCGTTGCCAGCGTGGCATCCGAATAGCCGGGATGGCACATCATGAGCGGGCGCGATCCCAAACCGCGGACGAACTTCGCGAAAAGTACGTCCAGGCTCTGTGGCGCGGCGGTGAGATCGTAGGCCCCGCTGAAGCCGTCGTTGGTTGCGAACCCTCGCGCTGCTGCCGACTTCCTGAAACCGGCTCCAAGCGCCGAGATCATCGCTGCCTTCCGGCGAGCGACGCCGCGCGCAACGATGCGCGCCAACGGCTCGTGGCATGAGCGCAGGTACGGGCGCGGCCCTGTCTGACGGCCGAGCACTTTCATGAGCGCTGCGCGCACGCCCGGAAGCTGATGCACGTGATGATGGCCATCCACATGAGCGGGCGCGCGTTTCCAGACGGCCACGAAAGCCGCGAGCTGCCGCTCGATCTCGGCCTCGATCTCCGACAGCGGTAGCCGGCCAAGAAGGCTTGCGCGCACGATCGCGCCTACGGGCGGCAACCGCCCCGCAGGCGCCAGCTCTGGCATGGGGCCGAGCGGGACCTGGTCCGTCAGCGTGAGATGAAGGCCGATATCGGCCTCACGCGCCACGGCCGCCAGCGCCGGCCCCTCGTCCGCCCAGTACGGCGCAACTGTCATGACGCTCGTCGCCGAGATGCGCCCGCCTGCGATCAACTCCCGGATGGCGCGGCTCACACCGGGCGTCAACGCATAGTCGTCGGCGCAGACGACGAGCTTCGTGCGGCCTTCGGTCGGCATTCGATGGCACCTCTGCGCGTGTGCGCCAGCTTCGCCGGCGGCGCGCCATTGGCAATATGGGCAGACTGCGATACTGCAAAAGCATGAGCGCGGCCAGCACCGCCGCGCATTCCGCTTCAGCCTCCAAGACCGCACCCAGGAGGACGCCATGAGCCGTCTCGACGTACATCAGTTCATCGCACGCAGCGACAACTTCGCCGTCCTGCTGCACGATCCAGCCACCGGCGCCACCGCGAGCATCGATGCGCCCGACGCCGACGCGATCCGTCGTGAGCTCGCCAGCAAGGGCTGGAAGCTGACCCACATCCTCGTCACGCATCACCATGCGGATCACACGGACGGCATCGCATCGCTCAAGGCCGAGACGGGCTGCAAGGTCATCGGGCCCAAGGCCGAAGCCTCGAAGATCCAGGGACTGGATCAGCTCGTTGCGGAGGGCGACACCTTCAAGTTCGCCGGCCACCAGATTGACGTCATCGACACACCAGGCCATACGGCCGGCCACATCAGCCTCGTGCTGCCGGACCAGAAGATCGCCTTCGTCGGCGACACGCTTTTCGTCATGGGCTGCGGGCGTATCATCGAGGGGAATCCCGAGATGATGTGGAACTCGCTGCAGAAGATCGCGCGCCTTCCCAAGGATACCGATCTCTACTGCGGGCACGAGTACACGGTCGCCAATGCGAAGTTCGCTCTCGACATCGAGCCGGACAACCAGAAGCTCGTCGAGCGCGCGGCACAAGTTGTCGACATGCGCGCTCGCAATACCCTGACGCAGCCGACGCGCGTCGACATCGAGCTCGAGACAAATCCCTTCCTGCGTCCGAACATTCCGGCCATTCGCGAGCGGCTCGGCATGAAGGACAAGAAGGACTGGGAGGTGTTCGCCGAAATTCGCGAGCGCAAGAACCGCAGCTAAAGCGTCGGACCTTAAATGCGACCCACGCCTGTGCCGATCTCAGAGTCGCATTTAAGATCCAAAGACGCTTTAGAGGCATAGTGCTCTAAAGCAACTTTGGACTTGAAATTCACTCCCCGCCCAGCCTCGAACTGAGGAGAATTTCAAGTCCGTTGCTTTAGTTGCCCAAGTTGTAGCATCCCCGCATAGGCAGCAGACCATGCAGAAGATCCTTCACGAGAACCCCTCACCGGGCACGAACTCGCACGGCCAGCCGATCGGCACGCCCATTCCGGGCTGGGCACCACGAGCGCAGCCGCCGCGCACACCGATGACAGGGGCGCGCTGCGATATCGTGATCCTCGATCCTGCTGCCCACATCGACGATCTGTGGGAGGCCTTCTCCGCCGATCCGAGCGGGCGCAGCTGGACGTATCTTTTCGTCGACCTGCCAGCGAGCAAGGAAGCTCTGCGCGCCTATCTCGATGCGCAATCCAAGCTCACGGATCCGCTCTGCCATACGATCATCGAGCGTGCGAGCGGGCGCGCCGTCGGCATCGCGAGCTTCATGCGCATCGACGTCAACATGGGCGTGATCGAGGTCGGCAACATCAACTACTCCGAGCGCCTCAAGCGCACCGCCATCGCGACGGAAGCGATGTACCTCATGATGAAGCGCGTGTTCGACGAGCTCGGCTATCGCCGCTACGAATGGAAGTGCGACAGCCTCAATCATCCCTCGCGCAAAGCTGCGGAACGCTACGGTTACATCTACGAGGGCACTTTCCGCCAGGCCGTCGTCTACAAGGGCCGCAATCG
>JAEYYJ010000268.1 GCA_023430845.1 Pseudomonadota bacterium | reverse complement strand
AGATAGAACTCACCCTTTGCATTGTCGCCGTTGATCCGCCTCAGCAGGCCTGCGAGATCCTGCACGCGGAAGGCCATGACACCGGCATTGCACAGGCGCAGCTGCCGCTCCGCTTCGCTCGCGTCGGCCTGCTCGCGGATCGCGATCAACTCGCCCCCCGCATTGGTCAGCAGCCGGCCATAGCCTGTCGGATCGACGGCTTCAAATCCCAGCACGGCGACACCGGCGCCCTCATTCAACACCGCCCGCATCCGCTCAAGTGTCGCCCCCGTCAGCAGCGGCGTATCGCCATAGAGCACCAGCACATCGCCACTGTGCTCAACCAGCGCCGCATCCGCTGCCAACACGGCATCGGCCGTTCCGCGTCGCTCGGCCTGGATGAACGTCTCCACGGTCGGCGCTGCCGCCCGCCCCTCAGCAGCCACATCCTCCATGTCCGGTCCAACGACCAGCGCCTGCCGCTCGGCCCCTAACTCCCGCACCACGTCGAGCACATGGCCGAGCATCGACCGGCCAGCGATCTTGTGCAGGACCTTGGGCGTATCGGAATGCATTCGTGTGCCCTGGCCGGCTGCCAGCACGACGGTCAGAAGAGATACGGCCATAGCGTGCTTCCTCGATAAAGCCGGGTGTGGACCATCGCGATCTCATCCCGTAATCGTAGCCGCCTTCATCTGGCAACCTCCGCCGGGCACGTCAATTCCGGCCCGCCGTCTTGCCCACCTGAAAGTCCACACCTCGGGTTGCCTGCGCATTTTCTTGCCCGCTGCATCCCGCCGCCACCATCGACACCGGGCGGCCGGCCGCTGCTCCCGACGCCCCCGTGAGCCTCACCTGGCCCAGCCCGCCCCATCGAACTCCTCCCCCCTCGCCCCTCACAACCTCGCTGGCCACCAAAATGCCACTTGACGACCCACGCCTCGCCATGAAAAAGAACGATCATTCGTTTTTATTGCGTCGCACAAAGCCGGATGGGTCACGTCTCATGGCCAAGCTCAGTCCCGAAACCCTGCGCGAGCGCAGTGACCATATTCTCGACGCCGCGGGGCGCTGCTTCGCCCGCGCCGGCTTCCACCGCACGACCATGCAGGACATCTGCCGCGAGGCGGAGGTCAGTCCAGGCGCGCTCTACATCTATTTCAACAGCAAGGAAGCCCTCATCGCCGGCATCTGCGAGCGCGAGCGGGCGGAATTCGCGAGCCGGTTCGCTGAAATGCCCATCGGCGACGACTTCATGGGCGCCCTGGCCGAACTCGGCCGCCAATTCCTGGAGGATCCCCTCCACCGCCGGCTTCTGTGCATCGAGGTCGGTATCGAGGCAACGCGCAATCCGAAGGTCGGCGAGATTCACAAGACGGTCGACGTCTTCATCCGCAACTCGTTCCGCGAACTGTTCACGAAGCTCAAGGCCGAGGGTCGCATTGCCCCCGTCTTCGACATCGAGACAGTCCTCGAGGCCTTCATGACGATTTCGGACGGCCTGCTCTGGCGAGCCGCCGTCAATGAGAACTTCAAGGCCGATGTTGTGATCCCGCCGCTGCTGCACGCCGTCGCGGCCCTTCTACGTCCCGTACCCATCGAGGCCGACTCATGAATAAGAAACTCATCCTCCTGGCGCTTCCCCTGGCGGTCCTCGGCATTGGTGGCGCCGCCTACGTGACGGGTTTCCTTCCGAAGGCAGCCGCCGAGAAAAAGGCGGCCGCACCGACTACGGCGCCCAACATCCACATCAGCGTGAGCGTCACCCGCGTCGCGCCTCATGCCTTCGTCGAGACGCTTGCGCTCAGCGGATCTCTGGTCCCGCGCGAGGAGATGCTGATCGGGCCGGAGATCGAAGGACTGCGTGTACTCGAAGTACTCGTGGACGAAGGCGCCGAGGTAAAGCGCGGCCAAGTGCTCGCACGGCTGGTGCCTGACACGCTCGACGCTCAGCTTGCACAGAATGAAGCTGCGCTGGCCCGCAATGCGGCAGCAACAGCGCAAGCCCGCGCTCTCATCTCCGAAGCCGAAGCGCGTCTCAAGGAAGCGCAGAACGCGATTGCGCGCACGCGCACGCTCAAGGAATCAGGCCATGTTTCCGATGCCGTCTTCGATCAGCGTGAGTCCGCCTTCAAGCTCGCCGAAGCGCAGCTCGTCGCTTCGCGCGATGGCCTGAAAGCTTCAGAGGCGGACCGGGCGAGCATAGAGGCGCAGCGTCGCGAGCTGGTCTGGCGGCGTTCCAAAACGGACGTCACCGCACCCGCGGACGGCATTATCAGCCAGCGCCGCGCGCGCGTCGGCGCCACTCCCTTGCTCGCCGCGCAGGAGCCCATGTTCCGCATGATCGAGAAGGGCGAGATCGAGCTCGATGCCGAAGTACCGCAGGCGCATATCGTTCGCCTCGCACTTGGCCAGAAGGCGCGCATCGCCATCCCAGGCAATGGCGAGGTCGAAGGCACCGTGCGCCTCATTTCTCCGTCCGTCGACCCTGCGACGCGCCTCGGCCGCGTGCGCATTCTGCTTGGTAAGGATCCCAACCTGCGCATCGGCACATTCGCTCGTGGCGAGGTCGTCATCGCCCGCGGCACAGGCCTCGCGGTGCCGCGTTCCGCCGTGCTTTTCGGCAAGTCCGGCGCCAGCGTGCAGATCGTCGAGGACGATACGATCGAAACGCGGCCGGTGACTCTTGGCCTCACGGAATCGGACAGACTCGAAGTCCGCAGTGGTGTTGCCGAGGGCACGCTCGTAGTCGCGAAGTCCGGCACCTTCCTGCGCAATGGTGATCGTGTTCGCCCCGTCGTTCTGCCCCGCGCCGTCGCTGAAGGTCGTTAGGCCACGATCGGGAATTCCGTGGGGAACATGCGCGCAGCGATCAGGCGACTTTCAGGACACTAGACCATGAATTTCAACGTCTCCGCGTGGTCGATCCGCAATCCGGTTCCACCCATCACGCTTTTTCTGGTGCTGATGGTGCTTGGCACGCTCGCCTTCCAGGCGTTGCCCATCACGCGCTTCCCGAACATCGATGTTCCCATCGTCCGGGTGCACATCTACCAGACAGGTTCGGCCCCCGCCGAGCTCGAGGCGCAGGTGACCAAGCGCGTCGAGGACGCCATCGCGAGCGTCAACGGCGTCAAACACATCACATCGACCGTGACCGAGGGCATTTCCCTCACCGTCATCGAGTTCCGCCTCGAGACGGACACCGATCGCGCCGTCAATGACGTCAAGGATGCCATCGCGCGCATCCGCTCCGAACTGCCGCGCACCATCGAGGAACCCGTCGTCGCGCGGCTCGACGTCGAGGGGTTACCGATCGTCACCTACGCCGTGCGTGCGCCGGCCATGACACCACAGGAGGTATCCTGGTTCGTCGATGACGTCGTAGTCCGCAACCTGCAGGGCGTGAGTGGTGTCGGCGAGGTGCTGCGTGTGGGCGGCGTCGCGCGCGAAATCCGCGTCGCGCTCGATCCCAACCGCCTTCTCTCACTCGGAATCACCGCGGGCGACGTCAACCGCCAGCTCCGCGCCACCAACGTCGATCTTGCAGGCGGGCGAGGCGAGATCGGCGGCCGCGAACAGGCCATTCGCACACTTGCCGGACAAACGACTGTCGCGAAGCTCGCTTCGACCGCCATCGCTCTTCCAGGCGGACGCAAGGTTCGCCTGGACGAGCTTGGAACCGTGACGGATTCTTACGAGGAGCCGCGCGCATTTGCCGTTGTCGACAAGGAGCCTGTCGTCGCTTTCTCGATCACGCGAGCCAAGGGTGCCAGCGACACGACCGTATCCGCAGATGTCCAAAAGGCCGTCGACGATCTCTCCAAGCGCTATCCCGACGTCCAGATCTCGCTCATCGACACGACGACGACTGCCGTGCGCGGTGCCTATGTCTCGACCATGCAGACGCTGATCGAGGGTGCACTACTTGCCATTGCGGTCGTCTTCGTGTTCCTGCGCAACTGGCGCGCGACGCTCATCACCGCGGTCGCCCTGCCTCTATCGATCATTCCGGCGTTCTTCGTCCTGCACGCCCTAGGCTTCTCGCTCAATCTCGTGAGCCTACTAGCCATCACAATCGCAACGGGCATTCTCGTCGACGACGCGATCGTCGAGATCGAGAACATCGAGCGCCACATGGCGATGGGCAAACCGCCATATCGCGCCTCGCTCGATGCCGCCGACCAGATCGGTCTCGCCGTCATCGCCATCACGACGACCATCATCGCCGTCTTCACGCCCGTGAGCTTCATGGGTGGCATTGCCGGCATGTACTTCAAGCAGTTCGGCCTGACGGTATCGATCGCGGTGTTCTTCTCCCTTGTCGTCGCGCGCCTGCTGACACCGCTCCTCGCCGCCTACTTCCTTCGCCCGCGCCCGCACAGCCACTATGAGCCGCGCTGGCTGCGCGCCTACACGCGACTCGCACGCTGGTCGGTGCGTCACCGCTTCCTGACGCTGTTCGCGGGGCTCGGCATCTTCGCGGCCTCCATCGGCAGCTTTTTCCTGCTGCCGTCAGCGTTCCTGCCGACCGACGACACAAGCCGCATCCTGCTCGCCGTCGAGTTGCCACCGGGATCACGTCTCGACGACACGCGGCGCGTTACGAACGAGCTCACCGACCGCATCAAGCGGCGCCCCGAGGTCGTGAGCGTTCTCGTAACCGGCGGCCAGGTACTCGGCTCCGGCGCGGAGGTGCGCAAGGCAACGCTCACCATCAATCTCGTGCCGAAGTCCCAGCGCAAGGAAACGCAGACCGCCATCACCGAGTCGCTCGGCGCCGAACTCGCGGTCGTACCCGACATCCGCTACTGGTTCCTGCGCGACAATGGACAACGCGCCTTCACGGTCGTCGTGACCGGAGCCGAAGGCGGCGAAGTCGATCGCGTAGCCGCAGGCTTGACATCGGAAGCCAAGCGTATCCTCGACAAGGACGGCAAGCCGATGCTGCTCAATGTCGTCTCGACGGCCGAGCTCGATCGTCCAGAGCTGCTTGTCGTGCCGCGCACGGAGCTTGCCGCCGATCTCGGCGTCTCGACCGAGACCATCTCGGAGACAGTTCGCATCGCCACCATCGGCGATGTCCCCGCGGCACTCGCGAAAATGAACATCGACGACCGGCAGATTCCGATTCGCGTGCAGATGACCGAAGACGCGCGCGGCGAGCGTGGCACCCTCGAAGGCCTCAAAGTGCCGACCGCCTCGGGTGGTGCCGTGCCGCTCAGCGTCGTTGCCGACTTCAACATGAGCCAGGGCCCGACGGCGATCAGCCGCTACGATCGCCGCAGACAGGTGGTCATCGGCGCCGATCTCGCAGGCGAGACGCCGCTCGGCGACGCCCTCGCGGCTGTGCTCGCTCAGCCTTCGGCGCAGAACCTGCCCGCCGGTGTCGAAGTTCGCCAGTTCGGGGATGCCGAGGTCATGGCCGAAGTCTTCGAGAGCTTCGCGCTGGCCATGGGCGCCGGCATCATGATGATGTACGCCGTGCTCGTGCTGCTCTTCGGCTCGTTCCTCCAGCCGATCACGATCCTCTTCTCGCTTCCGCTCTCGATCGGCGGCGCCATCTTCGCGCTCTATATCACCAACGAGCCCGTCAGCCTTCCGGTGGTCATCGGCATCCTGATGCTCATGGGTATCGTGACCAAGAACGCGATCCTGCTCGTGGATTTCGCGGTGGAGGAGATGGCCAAAGGCGTGCGCCGCGCCGAAGCAATTGTCGATGCCGGCCGCAAGCGCGCCCGCCCCATCATCATGACGACGATCGCCATGGTCGGCGGGATGGTACCGGCCGCGCTAAATGCCGGCGACGGCGGCGAGTTCCGCGTACCGATGGCCGTTGCGGTCATCGGCGGCCTCATATCGTCTACACTGCTGAGCCTGCTGTTCGTGCCCGCCGTGTTCGCGGTCATGGACGACTTCGCGCGCTTCATGTGGTGGCTCTTCGGACGGTTCGTCGGCCCTAGCGACGAGACACCCCACGAGCCCCGTGGCGCAGCGGTGGACGATCGGCAGGCCTCGCTCGATCTGCCGGAGGCCCCGCATTCAGGACAGTCATCACGACCTATTGCAGCGGAATAGGTGTTTTTCTTCAGATACCTGCCGTTGCACCTTATGGACGAGAGGCATACGGTTCGCCCCACTGCTTATGTAAGTAGCGGGAGTGTGCGGTCATGTTCGATGCGAAAAGCCTACTCGAGATGATGGTGCGGGGTGCGGGCCAGAACGCGCCTCAAAATTCACCCCAGTCGCAGTCTGGAAGCGGTGGCCTCGAAGAGATTCTGGGTCAACTGCTCGGCGGGTCTAGAGCGCAGGGCGAAGCCTCGCGCGGCGGCGGCAACCCTTCGGGCGTTAGCGGTCTCGAAGATCTCATGCGGCAGTTCGGCGTTGGCGGATCGCCCGCGACAAGCCGGGCAGCAGCACCAACACCGAATGCTCCGCCGAGCCCCGGACAAGGTGGCGGCAATCCACTGGAAGATCTTCTGCGCAATCTCACTGGCTCGCAATCAGGCGGTCAGGGCGCAGGGGGCTTGCTTGATGTCCTCGGCAAGATCCTCGGCCAGGCAACGGCTGGCGTGAAGGAAGGCGCACAGCGCGTCGATGACGCAACCGGCGCATCCGGCCAGCTTCGCGACATCCTCACGCGCACAACCGGCAAATCGCCCGAGGAACTGATGAACACGGCGAAAGAGCTGGTCGAGAAGAACAAGATGGGCGCGGGCGCCGCGGCCGGCGGACTTGGCGCCGTCGTCCTCGGAACGCAGACGGGCCGCGCGCTTGCGGGCAGCGCTCTAAAGATTGGTGCGCTCGCGCTGATCGGTGGCCTCGCCTACAAAGCCGTACAGAATTATCAGGCCGGTAAGCCTCTGCTCGGCGGCGGCGCCGACCAGCAGGCGCTCGTCGCAGCGCCCACCGGCTCTGGCTTCGAGGCGCGCGCCATCACCAATGATGCAGCGCTTCTCTACATTCGCGCCATGATCGCCGCCGCTGCAGCCGACGGCCGCATCGATCAGACCGAGATGGACAAGATCATCGGCGGCCTCAAGCAGATGGGCCTCGATCGCGAAGCGGAAGAATTCCTCGCGAACGAGCTCAACAATCCCGCCTCGACGCAGGATCTCGCGAGTGGTGTCCACGGCGACGCCGAAGCCGTGCAGGTCTTTACTGCGGCACGCATCGCCATCGACCTCGATACGGCTGAGGAGCACGACTTCCTCATCCGCCTTGCCGACGATCTCGGTCTCGACCGCAATCTCGCCGCTCACGTCGACGCAACAGCGCGGCAGGCTGCGTAGACGAACACACCTCGGAGATCAGGCGCTGGCTTGCACCGCCCTGATCTCCGCCGGTGGGTCGAAATCCTCAGGAATGCCAGCGAGCCCAACCCGCTTGAACCAGCGCCCGAGTGCCGGCGACGCCGTCAGCACGGCGAACGGGATCGCAACGAGATAGCCTGCGGTCAACGGCAAGCTCCACCAGAACACCGCCGGATTGACCATCCA
>JAEYYJ010000264.1 GCA_023430845.1 Pseudomonadota bacterium | reverse complement strand
GGAAGAGGTGTGGCGGGATCAGCTCCTTGAGCTTCTCGCACATGGCACGGCCGCGCTGCTCCGCGCGGCTCTTGTGGACGATGATGGAGAGCGCATCGACCGGTTCAGCGTTGACGAGGATGGACAGCTTGACGAGGTCGCCCTCCTCGTAGCCGATGATGTGATAGTCGAACGAGGCATAGCCGCGCGAGACGGACTTCAGGCGGTCGTAGAAATCGAACACCACCTCGTTCAGCGGAAGATCGTACACGAGCATGGCACGCGTGCCGACGTAGGTGAGATTCTTCTGGCGGCCACGCCGATCCTGGCAAAGCTTGAGCACCGCGCCGAGATATTCATCGGGCACCAGGATCGTCGCCTCGATCCAGGGCTCCTCGATATGATCGATGCGCACAGGATCCGGCATGTCGGCCGGATTGTGCATCTCGATCATCGAGCCGTCGTTCATGTGCAGGTGATAGATGACGGATGGTGCGGTCGTGATGAGGTCGAGGTTGAACTCGCGCTCCAGACGCTCGGTGATGATCTCAAGGTGAAGCAGCCCGAGAAAGCCGCAGCGGAAGCCAAAGCCGAGCGCCGCCGAGCTTTCGGCTTCGAACGAGAAGCTCGCGTCGTTGAGACGGAGCTTGCCCATGGCGTCGCGCAGATCTTCGAAGTCGGCGGCATCGATGGGAAAGAGACCGCAGAAAACCACGGGCTGCGCAGGCTTGAAGCCCGGCAAGGCCTCGGCCGTCGGATTCTTTTCGTCGGTGACGGTGTCACCGACGCGCGTGTCGGCAACCTGCTTGATGGCGGCCGTGAAGAAGCCGACCTCGCCCGTTGAAAGCTCCTGAAGCATCTCCTGCTTGGGACGGAAGATGCCGACGCGGTCCACCTGATAACTCGTGTCCGTCGCCATGAGCTTGACGCGCTGGCCCTTTTTCAAGGTGCCTTCGATCACCCGCACAAGCACGATCACGCCGAGATAGGCATCGTACCAGCTATCGACGAGCAGAGCCTTGAGCGGCTTTTTCTTGTCGCCCGTGGGCGGCGGCAGGCGCGTGACGATCGCTTCGAGCACCTCGGCAACGCCGACGCCCGTCTTGGCGGAAATCGGCACGGCCTGGGACGCATCGATGCCGATGACGTCCTCGATCTGCTGCTTGACGCGGTCCGCGTCGGCGGCCGGCAGGTCGATCTTGTTGAGGACCGGGACGATCTCGAGATTGTGGTCGATCGCCTGATAGACGTTTGCCAGCGTCTGCGCCTCGACACCCTGGGAAGCATCGACGACGAGCAGCGCTCCCTCGCAGGCGGCCAGCGATCGGGAGACCTCGTAGGCGAAGTCCACGTGGCCTGGCGTGTCCATCAGGTTGAGCTGATAGGTCTTGCCGTCCTTGGCCTTGTAATCGAGGCGCACGGTCTGCGCCTTGATGGTAATGCCGCGCTCGCGCTCGATCTCCATGGAATCGAGGATCTGATTCTGCATCTCGCGGTCGGAAACATTGCCGCAGAGCTGAATCAGCCGGTCGGCCAGGGTGGATTTCCCGTGGTCGATGTGGGCGATGATGGAGAAGTTGCGGATCAAATCGATGTCGGTCATGGGGCGCTAGATAGCACCGCCCCCCGCACCGCAAAAGGCCCGGTTTCCAATTTCAGCAGGGTTAGCGAGGCGGCCGGCCAAATGCCGCAGCGGGCAGCCGGCCTTCAGGGCCCCATGGAAAGCAAAATGGCCCGCCTGCGGGGCAGCCGGGCCATGATTAACTCCGCGGCCAATCTCAAACCGCACCGACCAGCATCAGAACGAGTACAAGCGACAGCGGAACTCCCAACAACCAAAGAACGAGCGGCATTTCGACCTCCATAAGATGTGGTCGGAAAACGCCCGCCTGAACGTGCTGGTTCCCCCCTTTTCGGGTTCCGCAAGCAAACGACGATGCCCGGAAATCACATGCCTCGGTTGGCCTTCACCTTGCGCTCCACCGCATCCCAGATCATGGCCGCGATGTCGTTGCCGCCGAACGCCTTCACCTGCCGGATGCCGGTCGGCGAGGTGACGTTGATCTCGGTAAGGTAAGGTCCGATCACGTCGATGCCGGTGAAGATCAGCCCGCGCTCCTTGAGGTGCGGCCCGAGGCGAGCGCAGATTTCGAGATCGCGCGGCGTCAGCTCGGTCGGCACTGCCTGTCCGCCAACGTGCATGTTGGAGCGCGTCTCATCGGGCGCCGGCACGCGGTTGATGGCACCCGCCACCTCGCCGTCGACGAGGATGATGCGCTTGTCGCCCGCGCGCACCTCGGGGCGGAACTGCTGCACCATGAAAGGCTCGCGGAAGACCGTCTGGAACAGCTCGATGAGCGAGTTCAGATTCGAGTCGTCCTCGCGCACGCGGAACACCGATGCACCACCATTGCCGTAGAGCGGCTTGATGATGATGTCCTTGTGGCGTGCGCGGAACTCCTTCACGTCCTCGGCATTGCGCGTCACCATCGTCGGGGGCATGAGATCCTGGAACTCCAGCACCCACACCTTCTCCGGCGCATTGCGCACGTGAGCGGGATCATTCACGACGAGCGTGCGGGGATGAATGCGCTCCAGGAGATGTGTCGTCGTGATGTAGGCCATGTCGAACGGCGGATCCTGGCGCAGCAGCACCACGTCCCATGTGCCGAGGTCGATCTTGCGCGCCTCCGACAGCTTGTAGTGATCGCCGATCTTGTCCTCGACGGTCAGCGTCTCGCCCCGCGCGATGAGCTTGTCGCCGTCGAGCGCGATATTCTGGGGCGTGTAGTAGAACAGCTCGTGGCCGCGCTTCTGGGCTTCGAGCAGCATCGCAAAGGTCGAATCGCCGCGAATGTCGATGCGGTCGATCGGGTCCATCTGGCAGGCAATCTTGAGGGCCATCGGCGTGTGGTCTCCAGCGCGGGCGCGCAGCCATTCTGATTTGGCGCCCATGCAAACGGTGAGGAGGCGGCCAAGTCAACGGATATGTTCCGCTACGCTAATGGACACTCGCGCCTCTGGCGCGACGGGGACTAGGTCCCCGCACCCCAACCGGGAGGGAACACCCTCCCGGACCCACCCGCCTTTAATGACAAAGCACTCGCGGCGCGCTCCAAGTCCATAAAAAGAAGGGGATCCGGGGTCTCCCCGGGCGGGCGTGGGCAGCAGCCCACTCGTGCCGGAGGCACGATCGGCTACATCCGATCCAGTGCATTCGGGATGTGGCGTGGCCAGCCGCGGGCCGCAACCAGCACCGCATCGAGGCCGACCTCGCGATCGAGGTAGGTCGGATGGCGCGAGAGCCAGTAGTCCGCGGCGCGAGCGATGCGATCGCCCTGGGCGGGTGTGAGTGCGGCTTCGGCATCGGCGATCGTCACGCGGCGCTTGACCTCGATGAAGGCAATGCGGTCGCGCCGCGCGGCGATGATGTCGACCTCGCCGTAGGGCGTGACGTGGCGGCGGGCGAGAATGCGGTAGCCCTTGGCGAGCAGGAGTGCGGTTGCCATCAACTCGGCCCAGCGGCCGTGTCTGAGGCGTTTGCGGCGCTCGACGAGGCGATCGCTGGCGCCGGGTGGGCTCATGCCTCGTCCTTGAGGCGCAGGCCGATCTGGTAGACGCGGGTGCGGGGCGCGCCGAGATCATCGGTCACGAGGCGCACGGCATCGCGCAGGCTGGATGACGCAAGGGCTGAACGAAGCGCGGTCTCGATTTCGGCATCGCCGATCTCGCGGGGTGGCGCCGGCGCGATGACAAGAACGATCTCGCCTTTGACGGGGTTAGCGGCCAACTCGGCGGCGAGGACAGGTGCGAGCCCGCGGCGCACTTCCTCGAAGCGCTTGGTGAGTTCGCGGGCGACGACGACTTCGCGATCGCCGAGTACGGCGGCGATATCGGCGAGCGTGTCGGCAATGCGGCCCGGGGATTCGAACAGGACGATGCTGCCGGGAATCGCCGCCAGGGACTCGAGACGCGTGCGGCGGGCAGCCTGCTTCGGCGGCAGGAAACCGTCGAAGAAAAAGCCGTCCGTAGGAAGGCCAGAGATCGCGAGGCCAGCGAGGATGGCCGAGGCTCCGGGCAAGGCAGTGACGGGATGCCCGGCCGCGACCACGGCGCGCACGAGCTTGAAGCCCGGATCGGAGAGCAGCGGGGTTCCGGCATCCGAAATGAGCGCGATCGCGTGGCCCTCGGTCAGCTCAGCAAGGATGCGGGCCTGCTCGGCAACCTCATTGTGCTCGTGGAAGGCACGGAGCGGACGCTCGATCGCGTAGCGGGCTAACAGCGTGCGGCTGACGCGGGTATCCTCGCACAGGATGGCATGGGCGCGGGCGAGGGTGGTCACGGCGCGGACGGTCATGTCGCCGAGATTGCCGATGGGGGTCGCGACGACGTAGAGGCCGCCGGCGAGCGGCTCGGCCATTTCGCGCGCGGCCTGCTCGGCGAGCGCCGCCCCGATCCGTGGCGCGGCAGCCTGCGAGCCCGCGGCATCCGGGTCCCCTCTCCGTCGATCGGGCGTGCTCGTCTTGGCCATCAGTTCCGCTTGAGCATGAGTTGCAGGAGCCGCGATTGATCCTCGGGCTGACAAACACCGTGGATCAGACCGCGGATGGCTTGATTCCGGAGCCATTTCGGGCGGAGTGTGGCGCATCTGCCCTGTTATGGGAACCGGTGAGGCGATATCGACTCAAGTCATGGATTCCAAACTGCGCCATCGTCCGAACCGCCGAACCCTGCTACGCGGCGCTGCCATCGCAGCGACGTCGCTGGCGCTGCCGAAGATCCTGGCGGGCTGCTCGGGCTCATCAGCGACCGGATCGCTTGCGGGTGGCGGCGCTACCGGCACGGCACAGGATCCGGTCAAGGTCGCGCTCCTCCTGCCGACGAGCGGCAATCCGCAGACGGCATCTATCGCCAAGGGGTTGCGGCAGGCGGCCGAGCTTTCGGTGTTCGATCTCAATCAGCCGGGCCTCCAGCTCATGGTCAAGGACGACCGGGGCACCGAGGATGGCGCCCGCGCGGCGGTCGGCGAGGCGCTTTCAGGGGGCGCCGAGATCATTCTGGGTCCGCTGTTCTCGCGCGCGACGGCAGCAGCGGCGCCACTCGCCCGCCAGGCCGGCGTGCCAATCATCAGTTTCTCGAATGATCGCTCGGTCGCGGGAAATGGCGTCTATCTGCTGAGCTTCCTGCACGATCAGGAAGTGTCCCGCATCGTGGATTATTCCGCACGTCAGGGGCGTTCGCGCCTCGTGGCGCTGCTGCCGAAGGATACGGTCGGCGACCAGCTCGAGCAGAGCCTGAGGGCTGCCACGGCGCGCTCGGGCGTCACGCTCATGGCCCTCGAGCGCTATGCGCTCAATACGAACGCGGTGCTCGCGCCCGCCCGCAAGATCAATGAAGTCATCAAATCCGCGCCGGCAGATGCG
>JAEYYJ010000247.1 GCA_023430845.1 Pseudomonadota bacterium | reverse complement strand
ACGACGGCGAGCAGTTCTCCTGCGATATCTCACCCAATGGCAAGGCGCGCAAGATCTTCACGACCCGCGTGCCGCTGCTCGGCGTGATCTCCGCCATCACGCCCTTCAATCATCCGCTCAACATGGTCAGCCACAAGCTCGCGCCGGCCATCGCCACCAACAACCGTCTGGTGCTCAAGCCGACCGAGCTGACGCCTCTGACCGCGCTGGCGCTCGCCGATGTGATCTACGAGGCGGGCCTGCCACCCGAGATGCTGTCCGTCGTAACCGGCAATCCCGGAACGATGGGCGATTCCATGATCACCGACCCCGACTGCGATTTGATCACGTTCACGGGGTCCGTGCGTGTCGGAAAGTACATCGCTGAGAAGGCCGGCTATCGGCGCCTCGTGCTCGAGCTTGGCGGCAACGATCCGCTGATCGTCATGGAGGATGCCGATCTCGACAAGGCAGCCGAGCTTGCCGTTCAGGGTGCGACCAAGAACTCGGGCCAGCGCTGCACGGCCGTGAAGCGCATTCTCGTTGTCGAGTCCGTGGCGGACGCGTTCTCGAAGCTTGTCGTCGAGAAGGCGAAGAAGATCACGTTCGGCAATCCGGCGGACGCTTCGGTCGATGTCGGCACCGTCATCAACGAGCGCGCGGCAAAGCTGTTCGAGGCGCGTGTCGACGATGCCGTCAAGCAGGGCGCCAAGGTGCTCTATGGCGCCAAGCGCGAAGGCGCACTCTTTCCGCCGACCGTCGTCGACCGTATTCCCTACATGGCCGAGCTCGTGCACGAGGAGACATTCGGTCCGGTCATCCCGATCATTCGCGTGCCCGACAATATCGACGACATCATCCGCATCTCGAACTCGACGGCCTACGGGCTCTCGTCGGGCGTCTGCACCAATCGCCTCGACTACATCACAAAGTTCATCGCCGAGCTCGATGTCGGCACGGTAAACATCTGGGAAGTGCCGGGCTATCGCATCGAGATGTCGCCGTTCGGCGGCATCAAGGATTCGGGCCTCGGCTACAAAGAGGGCGTGTGGGAAGCCATGAAGAGCTTCACCAACGTGCGCACGTACTCGCTGCCCTGGAGCGCGTGAGCGCATCGCGTATCGACAAATCAACTGGAGATATCGAGCGCGAAATCCTGAGCAAAACCGTCCAGAGCCGCCGATGGAGGCGGTCTATCTGAGTTATACGCTCGGCCGCACATGGCTCAGGCCGCAGCTCGGCCCACCCTTGCCCGCGGACGAACTGAACGTTGACAAGGGCTACATCATCAAGGAGCTCATCCTCGGCTTTCTACCGCCGACATTCCTCATTTTTCTGACGCTCGGTGCGATCATTTCCGGCGGGGCGACGCCGACCGAGGGCGCGGCGCTCGGCTGCGTAGGATCGATCATCATCACGGCGCGGAACGGCCAGCTCAGTTTCGCCGTTCTGAAGGACGCCGCCTACCGCACCGCCCAGACCACGGCGATGGTCATGATCCTGCTCGCGGCGTCGACGTTCATGGGATCCGTGTTCTCGGCTTTCGGCACGCCGAAGCTCCTGGCAGATACGATCCTCGCCTGGGATATTCCCGCCGGCCTGCTCATCGTGAGCATTCTGGCAGTCTGCTTCCTCCTCGGCTGGCCCCTCGAATGGGTGCCGATCGTGGTGATCATCGTTCCAATCTTCCCGCCGCTGCTCCAGGGCCTGCAGATCGACATGCTTTGGTTCAGTATTCTCGTGGCGGTCACCCTCCAGACCTGCTGGCTTTCACCGCCCGTCGCGCTATCGGCCTACTATCTGAAGGCCGTGGTGCCGGCGTGGGACCTCTGGCAGATCTACCGCGGCATGATGCCGTTCATGATCTGCAATGGATCTGCGTGTTGCTCATATACTTCTTTCCGGACATTGCATTATTCCTGCCCAACCTTTGGTACAAGTAGCTTAGGAGAGTCGGGCGGGGCGTCGGTTTCGGCGCGCCGTCAATGGCCCCGGAGGTGCCTATGGAAGGAAGCGGGCTGCTCATAACTCTCATGGGCGGCGTGGCGTTGCTCCTGTGGAGCGTGCGGATGGTGCGAACGGGGATGACGCGCGCCTTCGGCGCCTCCCTGCGTCTGCTGATCAGCAAGGCGTGCGCGAACCGCTTCAAGGCTTTTGCTACTGGCGTCGGCGTTACCGGCGTCCTTCAGAGCGCCACGGCGACGGCCCTGCTCCTCGCCTCCTTTGCCAGCCGCAAGCTGGTCACGCTCCCGCTCGCACTGGCGCTCATGCTCGGCGCGGACGTCGGTACGGCGCTCGTTACTCAGATCTACGCCTTCGACATCAAGTGGATCTGGGCGGGCCTGCTCTTCATCGGCGTCATCCTGTTCAATGCTTCCGAGAAGGACGAGGTGCGCGGAACGGGGCGCGTGTTTATCGGCTTCGGTCTGATGCTGCTCGGGCTCACCATCATCAGCCAGGTGTCCGCCGAACTGCGCGACAGCCAGATCCTGCATCTCGTGTTCGCCTCGCTCGGCTCCGAGAAAGTACCGCTGCTGGCCGTTCTCGTCGCGACCGCCATGACTTGGCTCGCACATTCGAGCCTCGCCATGGTGCTGTTCATCATGTCGCTCGCGGGTGGTGGCGTGATCGACGGACGCCTTGCTGTCGCCCTCGTGCTCGGAGCGAACCTCGGCGGCGCCATCGTCCCCTATGTGGCGCTCTCGGGATCGGCGCCCGCCGCCCGTCGTGTCGTACTCGGAAACCTGCTCATCCGTGCCGCGTGCG
>JAEYYJ010000240.1 GCA_023430845.1 Pseudomonadota bacterium | reverse complement strand
GGTGCGGCTGCCGGCCTGACGGCCGGTGCCACGGCCGCCTTCGTCTACGCATGGTCGTGCGGAGAGACGGCGCTGCCGTTCGTTCTGATCTGGTACGGGATCGGCATGGCAATCCCGGTGGTAGTGGGTGCGCTGCTCGGACGATTTGCGCTGCGGTGGTAGTTCTCAGCTTTCCTTTTCCTCGCCGCTCCGCGTTTTGACCTCGGCTGCCGCGTCGGATGCCCGATCGCGGAGCGGGAGCTGGAGGAGGGCCTTCGGTGTGGGGAGCTTCGGCTTGGCTTTGGCGGGAGGCCGTGCGAGCTGGCGCACGGCGCGCGAAGCCGCGACCTCGCCCTCATTGGCGTAAGCCTCGTGATTGCGCTCGATCTCCTTGAGGTCGTAGCGGTAGTTGACCATGAGGCCGTGCGCCTCGCGCAAGCCCTTCTCCGAGACGTCGCCGAGCCAGTTGATGCGCTCGAGACGGGCACCATTGCCGAGATGAAAGCGCGCGACCGGATCAACTGGACGCCCGTCGGCCGCCTTGGCCACGAGGAAGTAGTGGGCTGCAAGCGCCAGCAACGAGGCGCGCAGAGCCTCGCCCTCCTCCTCATCCTCGATCCAACCCGGATTGCGCAGCGTCTGCAGCACTTCGCGATCCGCCTCCGTCACGACACCCTCCTGGTCGTCGGCCATGATGCGGTCCAGCCAGCGGGCGAAGGTCGGCACGGGTGAGAGCGTGACGAACGTCTTGAGCTGCGGCTGCTCGCGCGCGAGATCCTCAACGACCTGCTTGATCAGGAAGTTGCCGAAGGAAATGCCCTTTAGGCCTTCCTGGCAATTCGAGATCGAGTAGAAGACGGCCGTTGTCGGCGGCGGCGTGTCATTGCCGTTCTTGCGCGCTTCGCCGAGCACGGAATGGATGTTCGCCGGAATGTCGCCCATGAGTGCGACTTCGACGAAGATCAGCGGCTCATCGACGAGCGAGGGATGGAAGAAGCCGAAGCAGCGTCGGTCGGCCGGATCGAGCCGACGGCGCAGGTCGTCGAAGCCTTTGATCTCGTGCACAGCCTCGTACTGGATGAGCTTCTCGAGAATGGCAGCCGGCGTCTGCCAGTCGATGCGCTTCAGCACCAGGAAGCCGCGGTTGAACCACGAGTGCAGGAGGTGCATGAGGTCGGTGTCGAGCGCGCCGAGTGCAGGCTCGGACTTCGGCAGTCGCAGGAGATCGCGGCGCATGGCGACGATCTCGGCAGTGGCGCCCGGCGCGAGGTTCAGTCGGCGGAAAAATTCCTGGCGCGGGCTCTCGACTGCGTGCTGGAGCGCCTTCAGCGTCGAGTCCCCGGGAGCGGCGACATAGGCCGAGGCGGCCTGCTCCACCTCGCGCTCGTCGGGCCGGATGTGATCGACGAGATAGCGGAAGAACGTGCGGCGATGGTCCGCATCGAGCTTGCGGTAATCGTCGAGAATGCGCCGCGCGATGGCAACGCCCGAGGCTTCGCCGCGCCCGGACATGAGAGCCGCCGAGAGCGCGGTGATGTCCTCGTCGGGACCATTGCCGAGGAGTGCGCGCGGCAGATACTGGCGGCCCTGCTCGGCGACGGTCGTGAGCAGTTCCTGCAGGAACGAGACATTGACGGGCACGCGAGCCACCTCATTGGTTTGATCCGGCAGCGGATCGAGCTTCACTCGATTATGCCCCAAGGCGCATTGCGGTTCCATGACTCTGCATGGCAGTTTTTCTCGACGGCTGCCCGTCGACGCGCCATTCTGCCGCCCAAGCAGAAAACGCCCCAGATGGAGGAGCCGCAATGTCCGAGACCTACGAGATTCTGGCCGTAAAGTACGGTGCCATGACGAACCGCACCCGCGCCGACAATTTCCTCCATCCGGACGATCATGCGGCGCCCATGCCGATCGACTATTTCGTGTTCGTGCTGCGCAACAAGAACCGGACGATCCTGATCGACACCGGATTCGACCATAAGGAAGCAGCGCCCCGCGGTCGCAAGATCGATCTCGAGCCGCGTGAGGCACTTCAGCGCATCGGTATCGACGCGGAGAACCTCGACACCTGCATCGTCACGCACCTCCACTATGACCACGCGGGCACGCTCGACCATTTCCCGAAGGCGCGTTTCCATCTGCAGGAATCCGAGATGGCCTACGCCACCGGGCGCTGCATGTGCGATCACGCCATGCGCGGGCCTTTCACGGTCGACCATGTCTGCGAGATGGTGAAGAGCGTCTACTCGGGCCGCGTCCAGTTCCACGACGGAGACGGTGAAGTCGCGCCGGGCGTGACAGTCCATCACATGCCGGGACACAGCAAGGGCATCCAGGCCATCCGCGTTATGACCGACCATGGGCCGGTGATGCTCGCGTCTGACGTCGTGCACTTCTACGAGAACATCGAGAAGCGCAAGCCGTTCTTCATCAGCGTCGATGTCGAAGCAACACTCAGAAGCTACGATCGCCTGGAGCAGATGGCTGGCGGTCTGAAGAATGTCATTCCCGGCCACGATCCGCTGATTCTGAAGCGCTATCCCGCGTGGAAGCCTGAGACGGCCGGCACCGTGCACAAACTCGACGCCCCACGCATCGGGTAGAAAAGTTTCAAAAAACGGAGGGCGGGGACCAAAGCCCCGTCGCGCCTTCGGCGCGAGGCCCGCCCGTCTTTATGACTATTATTTCGCGTGTGCGCCGAGGAAGCGGAGCAGGCGCGCGTTGGCGCGCTCTGGCTGCTCGAAGTGGCCGAAGTGGCCGGCATCCTCAGCCTTCTCCAGCGTGAAGTTCGTGAAGTAATCGCCGAGCTTGTCGGAGAAGTCGAACCGCAGGACAGGATCATGGGCGCCCCAGTAGAAGTACGCGGGAGCGGCGATCGGAGGGGGCGGCGGTAGTGCACCCGACGCGGTGAGCGCGCGAATTCTGGCAATGCCGACGTACCAGTCGAAGCCGCCCTGCAGGTTTCCGGGGCGCATGAAGTTGTCGACCCATTCTTCGAGGTAGGGATCGAATGCCTGCTTCTGATGGCTCCAGTGCGTCAGAAAGTGGCGGAAGTAGATGCGGCAGGCGTCGCGCGACGAACCGACGAGTGCGGCCGCGAAATCCTTTTGGTGGAACTGCTGATACCAGGTCTCGCGGAAGTGGCTGTACTCGCCCCAGCGTTTGCCGATGCCCGGATATGTACAGTTGAAGAAGAAGAGGGCGGAGACGCGGTCCGGCGCGGCGATCGCGGTTTGTTGCGCGACGAATGAACCGACGTCGTGGCTGACGATGGCAAAGCGCTCGATGCCGAGGGTATCGGCGAGTGCCAGCACATCGCCAGCGAGCTTGTCGACGGGCGTGCCGTCGGCCGTGCGTGGCGCCTTCGACAGCGTGCGGCCGAAGCCGCGAAGGTCCGGCGCGATGCAGTCGAACTGCTCGGCGAGCGCTGGCATCGT
Source organism: Pseudomonadota bacterium (assembly GCA_023430845.1). Taxonomy (GTDB): domain Bacteria; phylum Pseudomonadota; class Alphaproteobacteria; order Rhizobiales; family Hyphomicrobiaceae. Next base: position 3,438 of record JAEYYJ010000240.1, on the reverse strand, counting down.
ATGGAGCCAGGTTCTGTTGAACTCGGGCCAGCCGTGCAGAAAGATGACTGTGGGGCCGCTCCCGCCGCGCGCGTAGTTGATGCTGAGTTCGTTGGTTTCAGCGACTTTTCCGGTCCAGTCGATTGTCATGCTTGTCCCCACTGGCGGGCGGTACACTCGGTTCGGCTCCACCTTTGGTATGGGCGAGCAAACGGTTGCCTGCGTGACGGTGCCAGAATAGCTTAGCGCAAAACTTGGACTTTCAAACAACTGGCTAAACTACTGGGAGGAATGACATGAGATCGCGATTGGGCATCCATCTTGGTTTGGCGGCGCTCACGGTCGCTGCGGCGGTTTCGGTCTTGCCGGTGGCCGGCGTGGCGCAGGACGTGACGCTGCGCATCCATCATTTCCTGCCGGCCCCGGCGCCGGTGCCGAAAAACTTCATCACGCCATGGGCCGAGAAGGTCACCAAGGAAGCAGGCGGCAAGCTCAAGGTCGAGATCTACCCGTCGATGCAACTCGGCGGCCGTCCGCCGGCTTTGATCGATCAGGCGCGTGACGGCGTGGTCGATATCGTGTGGACGCTGTCGGGCTACACGCCCGGTCGTTTCCCCGGCTCGGAGGTGTTCGAGCTGCCCTTCCTGCCGGCGAGCGGAGAAGCGACGAGCCAGGCCGCGTGGGAATTCTACGAGAAGTATCTCAAGAAGGAATTCGAGAGCGTGCATGTCATTGCCGTGCATGTGCATGGGCCCGGGCTTCTGCACGTGAAGGGTAACGGCGTCGCCAAGCTCGACGACATGAAGGGTCTGAAGCTGCGTGGTCCCACGCGGCAGGCGACGGCGCTGATTTCGGCGCTCGGCGCAACGCCGGTGGGCATGCCCGTGCCAGCCATGCCCGAGGCGCTCTCCAAAGGCGTGATCGACGGCACGGTCATTCCGTGGGAGGTGACGACACCGCTCAAGGTTGCGCAACTCGTGCAGTCGCACACGAATTTCACGGGAAGCCGTGGTCTCTATACGAGCTTCTTCCTCTTCGCGATGAACAAGGCGAAGTACGACGGGCTCCCAGCCGACATCAAGAAGGTCATCGATGCCAACAGCGGAATGGCCGCGTCGAAGTGGGTCGGCCGCGTCATGGATGAAGGTGATGCGCCCGGCATCGCCGCCGCCAAGGCGGCCGGAAACAAGATAATTACGCTCGATGCCGCCGAAACGGCGCGCTGGAAAGCGGCGGCAGCACCGATCGCGGAAGCCTGGGTCAAGGAAATGACCGAGAAGGGCTTGCCGGCGGCGGAGATGCTGAAGGACGCCCGCGCGATGATCGCCAAGTACGCCGGACCGGAGTGAGCGGCGCCCGTGTGGCACTGCGAATACGGGGAGGGGATCTTTCGTTCCCTCCTCTTTAGCGTTGTGAGCGACGTGGCCTGAGGGGGCTTCACATGTCCGATGAAGCGGGCGCAGACAGGCAGGCGGGCATTGCGCCGTCGGCTGAAGCGGCGGTGGGGCGCTTCATCGGTGCTCTCGCGCGCGCATTGGCGATCGCAGGTGGCATCGTACTCGTCGCACTCGCCGTGATGTCCGTGGTGTCGATTGTCGGGCGCGCGTTCACGCGTATGGGGCTTGGTCCTGTGCCAGGCGACTTCGAGCTTGTCGAAGCGGGGTGCGCGGTCGCCATCTTCGCCTTCCTGCCGTGGTGCCAGTTCCGCCAAGGTAATGTCACCGTCGACATGCTTGCTCCCTATCTGCCAGCGCGCCTCTGGGCTTCGCTCGCGGTCATCGGCAACATCGCGATGAGCATCATCTCGTTGATCGTGGCGTGGCAGCTTTGGCTCGGCTTCCGCGACAAGCTCGCTTACGGTGAGACGAGCATGATCCTCCAGATGCCGGTCTGGTGGGGATATGCGGCGGGTGTGATTGGTGCCGTCGTATTCGTGCTCACGTGCCTCTACACAGTCTGGCGCAGCCTCAACGAGGCCATTGCCGGCGGACAGGGCACGGAAGGTGGAGCGCACATATGAGCGGCGCGGCACTCGCGGCCACTGCCTTTGCACTGGCGCTCGGCGCCATGTTCCTGCGCATGCCGATCGGCGCGGCGATGCTGCTGACGGGGCTCACCGGCACGTGGATCGTAACCGGTTCGATGGTGCCGGCGCTGTCGGCGCTGAAGACGCTGACGTACGACACGTTCTCGAGCCATTCGCTTTCGATCATCCCGCTCTTCCTGCTCATGGGGCAGTTTGCGACGCGATCAGGGCTTTCGGAATCGCTGTTTCGGGCAGCGGCCGACTGGGTCGGTCATCGTCGCGGCGGGCTTGCGATGGCAGCCGTCGGTGCGTGCGCGGGCTTCGGATCGGTGTGCGGCTCGTCGCTCGCCACAGCCGCGACCATGGGGCAGGTGGCGCTGCCGGCGTTGCGCAAGAACGGATATTCCGGTGCGCTTGCGACAGGTGTGCTGGCGGCGGGCGGGACGCTCGGCATTCTCATTCCGCCTTCGATCGTGCTCGTCGTCTATGCCGTGCTGACTGAACAGAACATCGTCAAGATGTTCATGGCGGCGTTGATCCCGGGCATATTGGCGGCGATCGGGTATGTGATCACGGTCTCGATTTATGTGCGCGTTGTTCCGGGAGCAGCCGGCGAGCTTGCGCCGCGCAAGTCCATGGCTGAGCGCTGGCAGTCCCTGCAGGGCGTTTGGCCCGTAGCATTGATCTTTGTTTTGGTAATCGGCGGCATCTACGTCGGCTGGTTCACGCCGACGGAGGGCGCGGCGGTGGGAGCCGTGGCAACGGGTGTCTATGCGCTCATCACCGGACGCCTCGACAGGGCGACGTTCGTCGCGTGCATTCTTGAGACTGCCGCTGCTTCCGCGATGATCTATTTCATCATCCTCGGTGCGGCCGCCTTCAATACCTTCCTCGCGCTGACGCAGCTACCGCAAGCAGCCGCGGACTGGGCGCAGGTGTCGGGGCTCTCGCCGCTCACGATCCTGACGCTGATCCTGATCGTCTACATCATTCTTGGCTGCGTCATGGATTCGCTCTCCATGATGCTGCTGACCATTCCGGTGTTTTTCCCCGTGGTCATGGCGCTCGATTTCGGATTGAACCCGGAGGAGACGGCCATCTGGTTCGGCATTCTGGTGCTGATCGTCGTCGAGGTCGGTCTCATCACGCCGCCCGTCGGTCTCAATCTCTTCATCATCAATTCTATGGCGCACGGCGTGCCGCTGAGCGAGACCTACCGCGGTGCCTTGCCCTTCGTGCTCAGCGATATGGTCCGCACAGTGATCCTGGTCATGTTCCCGGCGATCACGCTGTGGCTCGTGCGCGTCGGATTCTGAGCGCGCGCCTGATCAATACGTCGCGAAGATCTCGCGCAGGCGGTCGGGATCGTTGGTCTGCGTGAGTGCCAGCGCCAATAGAATGCGCGCCTTCTGCGGTGTGAGATTGTCGGCCGA
>JAEYYJ010000226.1 GCA_023430845.1 Pseudomonadota bacterium | reverse complement strand
GTTTACGCTTGCCGCCGGTGTTCAATCGGCCGACGCGCACGCGGGCCATGGCCGCTCGATGGAGCCCTCGGGGCATGTGTCGTTGGCGGTTGTGGAGAGAGGTTCACATAAGGATTGCGATGAGGCGTGCGCAAGCCGGCCGCACAAAAGCCGTGCCGCGCCATGTACGGCGAACTGCTGCGCGGCTGGCATGGGATGCTGTGCGGCTATGATGGTCTTCCCCATGGAGTTCAGGGCTCCCCATGAGTGCCTTTCTCTGCGGGGCCTGACGCACGACAGTCGGACCGGGATTGAACCGGACGTACCGCTCAAGCCACCCCGGCTTGCGCGAGATCAGGGCAGTTTGCCTGCGTAATTCTGACGCTCAACGATGACTGTTTGCGGTCGGCGGCCTGATGCCACGGCTGCGGCTGCCGTCGTTGTCTCCAGACACTCGAATTCAGGACATGAGTATGAAGAAAGCCATCGCACTTGCCGGGCTGATGCTGCTTGGCATCGCCGGCATCGCGGGCGCTCAGCAGGGTCACCAAGGGCATCATGGACATGCGCCCCCTGCGGCGACCGTCACGGAATCGCCGTCGACTACAGCCTTCCGCGCTGTGAACGACAAAATGCACGCCGATATGGACATGAAGTTTTCAGGCGATGCTGATGTCGACTTCCTGCGCGGGATGATCCCGCATCATCAGGGCGCCATCGATATGGCGAAGGTGGTGCTGGAGCACGGCAAGGATGCGCGCGTACGCAAGCTCGCGGAGGAGGTCATCCGCGCTCAGGAAGCGGAGATCGCCCAGATGCAAACGTGGCTTAAGGAAATGGGGCGCTGAGTTCCTGCAGCGCGCTGAGCAGCCCTAGAAAGTCGAACGGCGCCAGCGGAAACTGGCGCCGTTCTCGTTTGGTAGAAGCGCCGCCCGACGTCAGGGCGTGCCGCTCATGATAGTTCGAAGCGTCGTGATCATGCCCTGCTTGCAGACCTCCGGCGAGACGTACAGGCACGACAGGTCATGAATGCCCGTCCACGACATCTGCGCGGCGACATAGACGATGATCGCGAGGCCGACCCAGCTGATCCAGGGATACTTGGCGAGCAGATTGGCGATGTAGTTGGCTGCGACAGCCATCAGCACGATCGCGATCGCGAGACCGATGACGAGGATGGTCGTGTTGCCCTTGGCGGCGCCGGCGACGGCGAGCACGTTGTCGAGCGACATGGACACGTCGGCAATCGTGATCTGGATGACCGCGCCCCAGAAGGTCATCTCCTTGATCTTCGACCCATCGCCTTTGGGGTCTTCAACTGCGGCGGCACCGAGTGAATGCGGCTCGGGCTCATGACCGCGGCGCAGCTCCTTGTACATGTTCCAGCACACGTAGAAGAGCAGGAGACCGCCAAAGAGCATGATGCCCTTGATGGCGAGGAGCTGCATCGTGATCCCGGCGAACAAGATGCGCAGGATGACCGCGGCTGCGATGCCCCAGAATATGACCTTGCCGCGGATCGCAGGATTGACGCGGGACGCCGCCAGACCCACAACGACGGCGTTATCACCGGCCAGAACCACATCGATCATGATGATTTGGAGAAGAGGCCAGAGGTGAGGCTGTAACGATTCCCACATTCGTAATGGATCCTTCCCCTATTGCGGTCTCGATGGACCGTTGCGCCCTTGCGAAGCAGGACGTGTGAACATTTCGGCAACAGCGATTCTGGCGACGCGCCGGACGGCGCTGCCATAGTGCTCCGCGTCCATGCCGCCATAGCGGCCGAACATGAACTGTGTTCCCCTCACGCGAGCAGGAAGCGCGTGCGTGCCCTGAGCTACGCGCCGATAGCGCCCACATCGAGGTAGCGCACTATCCTGTGAACGCGCCAGGATTGCAACACAATGTCGTGACGCAACAGCCCAACTTCAATGCCCGAAAAGTCCAGGAGCGCGTGACAACATGCCCCAGAAGACGCTTACTCATACCACCCGTGGCCCTGGTCTCTACGAACTGACCCGTGACATCGAGGCATTTGTCCAGGCAGCGGGCGCGGACACAGGCCTACTCACACTGTTCGTGCGGCACACATCCTGCTCGCTCCTCATTCAGGAAAATGCCGATCCTGATGTGCGGCGCGATCTCGATGCTTTTTTTCGGCGCTTGGTACCGCCCGCTGACGACCCTTCCATGCGCTGGATCGTCCACACGACCGAGGGTCCGGATGACATGCCTGCGCATATCAAGGCCGCACTGACCCAAACGTCGATCGGCATTCCGGTCACCGGAGGCCGGCTGGTGTTCGGCACATGGCAGGGCATTTATCTCTTCGAGCACCGGCAGCGCCCCCACCAACGGGAGATCGTGCTGCATCTTGGCGGCTAGGTCGAGACAAGGTGCCGGACAAGTCATTGTGTCGTCTGGACTTGACGTGCTCCGGGTGCGATAAGCGGCTCCGACACGACCGGCCGCTTGCGGCCGGCGCATGAGGTGGCCATGGGCATTTTCAGCGAGATCTTCAGCTGGTGGGGCGGCAATACCTGGTCCAACCGCATCTACACGGCGCTTCGGGGCCGCCATGTCGGCACCGATGAAGAGGGCAACCGCTACTTCGTGCAGAGCAAGGGCGTCGGCCCGCTCGGCGTGCCGCGCCGCTGGGTGATCTACAAAGACGGCGCCGAGGCCTCGAAAATTTCGCCCGATTGGCACGGCTGGATGCACTACACCGTCGATACGCCGCCGACCGAAGAGAAGTACACGCCCCGGCCCTGGCAGAAGCCGCATCAGCCGAACCTGACGGGAACACCTGCGGCGCACAGGCCGGCCGGCTCGATCCTCGCGTCCGGTACGCGCCCGCGGGCGACGGGTGACTACAAGCCGTGGCGCCCGCAATAAGCGGGGGATCTGCCCTGTCAGAAGGGCCTCGTCACGGCGTGGCCCATTTTGCGTGATTGCGTGCTGAACACGTTCACGACTTCGAACAGAGGTTGGATGCAACTCGAGGCGCGACATCGATCTGCAGCATGGCACGGCGCCGGCGCGGCGCTGGGTATGATGCTCGGTCTGATGATGGGCATGACCGGCGCTCAGGCGCAGCGCATCGAGAACCAGACGGCAGTGTTCGCAGCGCTCGACAAGGTGACGGCGCGCATCAGCCCGCTCAATGCGACGCTCAACAACACCGAAGAATTCGGGGCGCTCAAAGTAACCGCGCGTGCCTGTTACTCGCGGGCGTCGACGGAGGCGCCGAAGACCTCGGCCTTCGTCGAGATCGACGAGGTGCTCCTTGATGGTTCGACGCGGCGCATCTTCTCTGGCTGGATGTTCGCCGAGAGCCCGGGCCTCAACGCGCTCGAGCATCCCGTGTTCGATCTCTGGCTGACCGATTGCACCAATCCAGCCCGTACAGCCGTCTCGCCGCGGGCGCCCGCTGCGGGCCAAGCCGCGCCCCAGGGTGAGAGCGAGCCGACATTCCGCCGTCGCGTGCGGCGATAGGCGCGGTCCTGTAGACCGCGCCCGTCGTCTCCTCAGCCTCCGAATGCCTTCGACTTGATCTCGGAGAGTTTGCCGTCGCGCTCGGCCGTCTCGCGCAACAGCGCCGATGGCTTCCAGTGGCGGCCGTACTGCTGATGCCAAGCGGCGATCTGATTGTAGATCTCGCGCGCACCTATGGTGTCACCCCAGAACATGAGGCCGCCGCGCCAGCGCGGGAAGCCGAAGCCGTGCAGCCACATCACATCGAGGTCGCTGGCACGGATCGCCTTGCCTTCTTCGAGGATCTTGCAGAACTCGTTGATGGAGCTGAACAGCAGGCGATGGAGAATTTCCTGATCGCTGAACGTCCGCGGTGTGTTGCCGAGCTTCTCGGCTTCCTCGCGGATGATCTCACCGACGACGGCTGACGGACGCGGCGTGCGGTCGCCCGGCTCGTAGTCGTACCAGCCGGCCGATGTCTTGAGGCCCTTGCGGCCGGCTTCGACAAGCCGGTCTGGGATTGGCGACATGCGGTAGTTGGGATCGGCTGCTTTGCGGCGCTTGCGTGTGTCGTAGCCGATGTCGAGGCCCGACATGTCGGCCACCGCGAACGGTCCGACCGGGTAACCGAACTCGACCATGACCTTGTCGACCTGCTCGGGCAGCGCGCCCTCCTCGATCATCAGGTTCTGCTCGGCGCTGAACGGGATGCGGCTCCTATTGGCGGCGAAGCCGTCGCAGTTGCCGGCATAGCCACTGACCTTCCCTATATCGCGGCCGAGTTTCATGGCAGCGGCAAGCGTCGTCGGCGCCGTCTTGCTCGCGTTCACGACCTCGAAGAGCTTCATGACATTGGCAGGCACGAAGTAGTGCGTACCGGCGACCATCTCCGGCCGCTTGGT
>JAEYYJ010000172.1 GCA_023430845.1 Pseudomonadota bacterium | reverse complement strand
TTGCCGTTGAGCACCAGCGCGATCGCGGTATCAAGATCGGCCTCGTGATCGACGAATGTGTGACAGATGCCTTCGAGATGCGCGAAGACGGGGACGCGCGCTTCCTGCTGGACGCGGCCGACGAGACCTTTGCCGCCGCGCGGCACGATCACGTCGATGGCGCCGTTGAGGCCCGCGAGCATATGACCGACAGCGGCGCGATCCGTCGTGGGCACGAGCGAGATCGCGGCTTCGGGAAGGCCGGCTTCGCGCAGGCCTGCGGCCAGGCATTCATGAATGGCGGTGGCGGAGCGCTGGGCATCAGAGCCCGTGCGCAGGATGGCGGCATTGCCTGATTTCAGCGTCAGGCCGCCCGCATCGGCGGTCACGTTCGGTCGGCTCTCGTAAATGATGCCGATCACGCCGATGGGGACGCGCACACGCTCGAACTGGAGGCCGTTCGGGCGCTCCCAATCGGCGATGACGGAGCCGACCGGATCTTCCAGCGCGGCGATGTCTTCCAAGCCCTTTGCAATGCCCTCGATGCGATCGGGCGTCAGCGCCAGGCGATCGACGAACGAGGCGGCTTGTCCGGCCGCCTTCACGTCCGCGACGTCGAGTGCATTCACATCGAGTATGACATTGGCGGAACGGCGCAACGCCCGAGCCATGGCACGGAGTGCTGCGTTCTTCTGCTCGGTCGGCGCCAGCGCCAATTCGGTGGCAGCGGTACGCGCCCGGACGCCGAGGTCGAGCATGAGGCGCTCGATATCGGCGGCTTCGGGCTGATCGATGCGTTCAGGACGGTTCATGTCCACTTCCTTCTGCTCAGGACCCTGCTTTGGCGAGGGCCTTGCTCAGCGCCATGTCATCCCGGTGGATGAGCTCCGCACGCCCGGCGTGACCGAGGATCGTAGCGATCTCGCTGGATCGCTTACCCAAGATAGCCGCTGCCTGATCATGAGGGTAGGCAACGAGTCCACGGCCGAGATCGCGCCCGTCCAACGCCCGGATCGTGACGGCGTCGCCCCGATCGAAGACGCCCTCGACGCGTGACACGCCTGCGGGGAGCAGACTCTTGCCCTGGCCCAGTGCCTTCTCGGCGCCGGCATCGACGAAGATCGTGCCACGAGGTTCCAGATTGCCGGCAATCCAGCGTTTGCGCGCCGCGACCGGGTCCGACGGCGCGATGAACCACGTGCACGGCGCCCCCTCGGCGAGGCGCCGCAGGGGATTGAGCGCCGCCCCCTCGGTGATGACCATGTCCGTGCCGGAGCCCATGGCAATGCGCGCGGCCTCGAGCTTCGTCACCATCCCGCCCTTGGAGAGCTCGGTTCCCGCGTCTCCGGCCATGGACAGAATTTCGTGCGTGATTTCGCGCACGACATCGAGGCGCTTCGCGCTGGGATCTTTCGCGGGCGGCGCCGTATAGAGCCCGTCGATGTCGGAGAGCAGCACGAGGCAATCGGCGCTCATCATGGACGCGACACGCGCCGAGAGGCGGTCGTTGTCGCCGTAACGGATCTCCGCCGTCGCGACCGTATCGTTCTCGTTGACGACGGGAACGGCGCCACAGGCGAGAAGGGTCGCCATGGTCTGGCGCGCGTTGAGATAGCGGCGGCGCTCTTCCGTATCCTGCAGCGTCAGCAGGATCTGTGCGGCCGTCAAACCGCGCGCCTGGAACACGCTCTGATAGGCGCTCGACAGGCTGATCTGTCCAACTGCGGCCGCGGCCTGGGACTGTTCGAGGGCGAGCGCGCCCTTCGACAGTTTGAGCACGTGGCGGCCGAGCGCGATGGCGCCCGACGACACCAGAACGATCTCCCGGCCTTCAGCCGCAAGCGCCTTTACATCATCGGCAACGGATTCGAGCCACGCCGATCTCAGGCGGCCCGTGGCGCGCTCGACAAGCAGCGCCGAGCCGATCTTGACCACGATGCGGCGCGCCTTGCGCCACTCGGGCCGGATAGCGGCAGGGGATGTCTCTTTCCGGGCGGCAGGCATGGCACGCGGCTTTGGCTCCTGAGGGAGGCGCTCACATAGCAGAAGCCGGGGTTGTGCGCATCCCAGCTACCGCAATCGTGGTGTGCAGGTCGCACCTTCGGTGCGAGTGGGGCCGCAGACCCCACGCCCCGCGTGGGGACACCCCCACACCCCCGTTTCTTCTTTAATTGCCGCGAACTGCGGGAAGGGGCACCGCCCTCAATTGTGGCGCTATGCGCGCCGCGGCCAAGCGGATACGTCGCACATTGCACTAAGTCATAAAGGCGGGTGGGTTCGGGAGGGTGTCCCTCCCGATTGGGGTGCGGGGACAAGTCCCCGCACGCGAAGCGAGATGTCGCCTCGGCCTCAACCCCTTTGCGTGCGACAAGATCGTGTATCGTCGGCAGGAAATTTCGGGGAGGCCGCTCATGTATCTGGACCCAACGCCGGCGACGTTCAGGCCGCCGTCTGGCGGCTGTGACTGCCACACGCATGTCTTCGGGCCGTTCGACCGCTATCCTCTGGCGCGCGAGCGGAGCTACACGCCGCCGCCCGCGTCGGTGGAGGATTTGGTTGCGCGTCTCGACCGCACGGGGCTCGCGCGCGCTGTGATCGTGCAACCCAGCGCCTACGCGACGGACAACCGGCGCACGCTCGACGCTGTGGCAGCATTTCCCGATCGCTTGCGCGCTGTCGTGGTCATCGACGGCACCGAGAGCGATGC
>JAEYYJ010000034.1 GCA_023430845.1 Pseudomonadota bacterium | reverse complement strand
ACTCGTCGGCCCGATGTTCTACGCGTGGCTGCTCGACCACGGTTTCCATCGCGGCATTTTCCTCGCCGCCGTCGGGTTCATGCTGATCACGATGATAATCACGCTCGCGCAGGAACTGCGGTCACGGTGCGCTTAGCTTGCCGGTCTCAAGAACACTTGGGAGGATTGGCGAGCGGCACCCACTGGAAGTGGAACCACTTGCGGAACCACGCCGGGTGTAGCGTCTTGGAGATGTCCTCTGCAAGCGTCGCCGCGCTCTGCCCTTCGTACAACGTCCCGTTCCGCACGAATGAGACCTTGGCATCGGGCGCTCGATCCAGGCGGTGCAGCAGGTGATAGTAGACCATGCCGTACTTGCCGCGCGCAGCCGCCTGCATGAGGCGATCGCCGGTGGCCTCGCGGATTTCGACGAGATCATCGAGATAGCCGAACGGCATCGGCAATGCCCGCATGATGAGATGATTGCTCTGCCCGCCCTCGAGCCGCAGATTGGCGAACATGTTCACGGTCTGCGCCGTCTTCAAGCCGACATACGGTAACGCGCAGCTCAGGAAGAACAGCACACCCACCGCGTTGAGCCATGTGAGGCGTGACCAGAGCAGCGCACCTTCGGAGCTGGACGCCGGTACAGGCTCGTCGTCGACAGGCTTGCCGGGAAAGAGAATGGCGCCGACGATCAGGGCTGCGAGCGCAAGCCAGACCAATCCGACCATGTTGAAGTCGCGCCTGATGGCGAACGCGGCAATGAGGAGCATCACGGTCGGCAGGAGCGCCACGCCCTTCCATGAGCGCAAGCCCGCGACGAGACCACGATAGTTCTCGCCCCTGACGATGCGCTGCGCCTGCTCGGGCGACAGGAAAAGCGTGTGCAGCGCAATGGTGAGCGTCGAGAACGCGGGATACATGGCGAAGCCGCTCAAGGCGATGAAACCATGGAAAGCGACGCCGAGGATGATACCCCAGTGGCGCCAGCGCCGGACGAGCAGCATGGCGACGATCACACCCTCGACGGCGAACGTACCGTAGATTGCGAGATAGTGGATCACCGGATGATCGAGCAGATGGATCGGCCAGGGCATGGCCTTCCACAACACCACGGCGCAGCTCACCGACGGATCGAGGAACCCCTCGTTGATCTTGTGGAACACGCCATAGAAATACATGGTCAGCAGCAGAACCCGGCCGACCGGCGCGGCATCGCGGAAGAAGTCGGACCAGCGCGAGCCCTTGAGGGCGTGCCAGGCTGCACTGCCGAGAAACGTGACCAGCAGAAAGTTCTTGATGATGGTATGATTGGACTGCATGGGCGCGCGCAGCCAGGCGTCGACCACCATCGCCGCGATCAGCACGAGGAATATGCGCTTCGATCCGGGTTGCAGAAGAAGCGCGGTGCCGCAAATGAGCACGACCCAGGTCGAGGCGAAGACCTCGAACGCGGTGTAATCCAGCGCGTTGATGAAGAAGTGCATCACCGCAAAGAGACCGAAGACCAGGGTGAAAACCTGGAACAGCGCCTCCCAGCCGGCATCGTCGGCGCGGATAGGCGTGCGCCCGAGCAGCGTCAGCGTCGCGTTGCGGCCGGCGCGCATGAGGGGGTAGGCGATCCGCGACAGGACGGGCGACGAGAAGACGAGGGCGGTGGCCCGATTGAAGAAGCTGCTCGGCGTCGTCAGCAGCGCGAGCGCATTCAGCGCATCGGCACCTTCGAGACGCGTGCCCGAAATGTCGGCAACCATTCCGCGGTCGAGATCGAAGCCTTGTGCTTCGAGCTCCGCGCGCGCTGCCGGTGCTTCGCGGACGTTGACCAGCTCCGGAACGCCCACGCTCTCGCGCAGCCGAAGGAAGCGCACGTACTCGGAGCAGAACGGGCAATCGCCATCATAGTAGATGGTGACCGCTCGGGATTTCTCGGCAATGTCCAGCACGACGCCCCCTCCGTCCTGGCATACGCAGCCGCGCCTCAGGGGTGGCGGGCCCCAACCGAGCTACAATCCTCCGAACGGGTAAAGAAAAATACAACGTTTATAGAGGGACTTGGGCTCTGGGCCGGCGGAGGGGCGGACAAACGTCCAAGCCATGGATCGCGCGGTGGGCAGGACGTGGTTCCAGGGATCAAGGGCTTCATGAGAACCATTAATTCAGAATGGGAGCCTTCAACGCATTCCGGCTCCTGCCGGCTCACACCGCAGCCTTGTTGCCGCAGGCAACCATGGGGCCCCGGGTTTGCTTGAAATCAAGGTCCCAAGCGGCTATGTCCGCCAAGTCTCCCCCGGCGTGATCCGCTTGAGCGTCAAGGTGATCCCTTGTCCTCGGCGGCGAACTGTGTCGGCGGTAGAGATCCGATCGACCGACTAGAGCGCGCGCCAGAATGGCTGGCGTCAGGAGCCAGCACAAACGATGGTCAAGATCACGTTCGTTCAAGAAGATGGCACGCGCCAGGAAGTCGATGCCGAGCCCGGCCTGACAGTCATGGAAGCCGCGAAGACGGAGGACGTGCCGGGCATCGAGGCGGAATGCGGTGGGGCATGCGCCTGCGCGACGTGTCACGTGTATGTCGAAGCGGAGTGGCGCGAAGCCGTCGGCCCTCCGTCGGAAATGGAAGAGGACATGCTCGACTTCGCCTTCGACGTCCGCGAGGAGAGCCGGCTGTGCTGCCAGATCCGGATTTCGGAGAAGCTCGACGGGCTCGTGGTCAAGGTACCGAGCAAGCAGTTCTGAAGGGGCGAGGCGCGCATCCCGCATTCGACGGTTGATGCGCTCCCCCGATGCGCCCCGGCGACATTATGAGGATGTCATGAGCGACACCAATCCCATGCAATCGTCCGATGACGAGACGGGCGCCCCTATCGAGACCGACGCGCTGATCATCGGCGCAGGCCCTTGCGGTCTCTTCGCCGTCTTCGAGCTCGGCCTCCTCGACATCAAGGCGCACGTCGTCGACATCCTCGACAAGGTCGGCGGACAGTGCGCCGAACTCTATCCCGAGAAGCCCATCTATGACATTCCGGCCCTTCCCGTGGTCACGGGGCAGGAGCTGACCGATCGGCTCATGGAGCAGATCAAACCCTTCGGACCGACATTCCACCTCGGCCAGCAAATCGATGCCCTGTCGCGCGAGGCGGACGGGCGCTTCAAGGTCACCACGGACCGTGGCCAGATCTTCATCACGAAGGTCGTCGTGATTGCGGCCGGCGGCGGCTCGTTCACCCCCAAGCGCCCGCCCCTTGAAGGCATCGAGGCATACGAGGGCACTTCCGTATTCTATGCCGTGCGCCGCATGAAAGACTTCGCCGATCAGGATGTGCTGATCGTCGGCGGCGGCGACAGCGCACTGGACTGGACTCTCAACCTGCAGCCGGTCGTGCGCAGCCTCACGCTCCTCCATCGTCGCGACGATTTCCGCGGCGCGCCGCATTCCGTTGAGAAAATGCGCTCGCTGGTCGCGAGCGGCGCCATGAAGCTGCAGATCGGCCAGGCCACCGCCCTCCATGGCGCCGACGGCCAGCTGGAGCGCATCACGATCAAGACCAAGGATGGCGAGGCGCAGCACGCCTTCACGCGGATGCTGCCTTTCTTCGGTCTGACCATGAAGCTCGGCCCGATCGCCGACTGGGGCCTGAACCTCGATGAGAACCTGATCCCGGTCGATACCGAGAAGTTCGAGACGAACGTGCCGGGCATTTTCGCCATCGGCGACATCAACACCTATCCCGGCAAGCTCAAGCTGATCCTGTCCGGCTTTCACGAGGCCGCGCTGATGTCCCAGGCCGCGTTCGCGATCTGCCGGCCCGGCGAGCGGCTGCGCTTCCAGTACACGACCTCCTCCACCCAGCTGCAGC
>JAEYYJ010000011.1 GCA_023430845.1 Pseudomonadota bacterium | reverse complement strand
TCGAAGGGCGGCGTCGATACGATGACGGTTGGCCTCGCGAAGGAGCACGCGGCCGAAGGTATTCGCGTCAATGGCGTGCGCCCCGGTATCATCGAGACCGATATTCACGCCAGCGCCGGCGATCCCGGACGCGTTGCGCGCATTGCGTCGAGCGTGCCGATCGGACGCGGGGGCACGGCGCGCGAAGTCGCGGAGACGGTTCTGTGGCTCTGTTCGCCCGAGGCGTCCTACGTGACGGGCGTGACGATCGACGTTGCGGGTGGTCGCGGGCTGTAGTCGATCGCCCGCGTCACGCGCTCTCGCAGAAGCCGTGCGCCTTGGCGACGCGCTTATCCGATGGCGGGAACTTAGCCAGCCGATCCGCCGGCCGCACAGGCCGCTTGACCAGTTCGCCGCCGCAATTCGGGCAGCGTCCGCCGGGGAGGCGATGTTCCGCGCAATCCGCGCAGAATGTGCACTCGAAAGAGCAGATCACTGCATCCGAGGCATCGGGCGGGAGATCCTTGTCGCAGCATTCACAGTTCGGTCTGAGTGCCAGCATGGCGAACCTCCCGCGTCGATGATCAGAAGAAAGCCTGCAGCCCAGTCTGGGCGCGGCCGAGAATGAGCGCGTGCACATCATGCGCGCCCTCGTACGTGTTGACGGTCTCGAGGTTCGCCGCGTGACGCATCACGTGGTACTCGATCTGGATGCCGTTGCCGCCGTGCATGTCACGCGCGACGCGGGCGATATCGAGCGCCTTGCCGCAATTGTTGCGTTTGATGATCGAGATGGCTTCCGGCGCGAGGCGTCCTTCGTCGAACAGGCGACCGCAGCGCAGCGCCGCCTGCAGGCCGAGTGAAATCTCCGTCTGCATGTCGGCGAGCTTCTTCTGCACGAGCTGCGTCGCGGCGAGCGGACGGCCGAACTGCTTACGGTCGAGCGTGTACTGGCGTGCGCGGTGCCAGCAGTCTTCCGCCGCACCCATGGCGCCCCAGGCAATGCCGTAGCGGGCGCGATTGAGGCAGCCGAACGGCCCCTTGAGGCCGGAGACGTTCGGCAGCATCGCGCTTTCCGGCACGACGACGCCGTCCATGACGACTTCGCCCGTGATCGAGCAGCGAAGGCTCAGCTTGCCGCCAATCTTCGGCGCCGAGAGGCCCTTCATGCCCTTCTCGAGAATGAAGCCGCGGATCTCGTCGTTATGCGCCGCCGACTTGGCCCACACGACGAACACGTCGGCGATCGGAGCGTTCGAAATCCACGTCTTCGAACCGGTGAGGCGATAGCCGTCCGCGACCTTCTCAGCCCGCGTTTTCATGCCGCCTGGGTCCGAGCCTGCATCGGGCTCGGTGAGGCCGAAGCAGCCGACGTACTCGCCGCTCGCGAGCTTCGGCAGGTACTTCATGCGCTGCTCTTCCGAGCCGTACGCGTAGATCGGGTACATGACGAGCGACGACTGCACCGAATTCATCGAGCGATAGCCCGAGTCGACGCGCTCCACTTCGCGGGCGACGAGGCCATACGAGACATAGTTCGCGCCAGCGCAGCCGTACTTCTCGGGGATCGTCACGCCGAGGAGCCCGAGTGCGCCCATTTCGGTGAAGATCTCGCGATCGGTCCGCTCTTCGAGGTAGGCCGAGATCACACGCGAGGCGAGTTTCTCCTGGCAGTAGTCCCGCGCCGTATCGCGGATCATGCGCTCGTCCTCGGTGAGCTGCTCCTCGATAAGGAACGGGTCGTCCCACTGAAAGGCGGCTCGAGAGGCCTTCGCGGCTTTGTCCTGCATGATCCGTGTTTCCGATTGTCTGTCGTTGGGAGCTGTGTTCGCCGATCACTTTATCACTTCGATGAGATCCTTGAACTCCTCCGTATCGCCGCGCCGTAGCCACTCGAGGGCAACCATCTCTTGGTCGACGATGCGGGCGTCGGCGCGCTCCGGGCGTCGGACAGCCAGATCGCGGACTTCGCCTCCGCGCGATCCAACGGCATCTGCAACCAGAAAGACATCGAGGCCGGCCGTCAGAAAATCGAATGTTGTCTGGCCGACGCAGACCTGCGCTTCCATATCTGCGACGATGATCTGGGAGCGGCGTGTCGCCCGATGTGCCAAACAATCGCTCGATCTTGATCTAAGATCCCGTCGCTATTATATAAAAATCCGCTCGCCCGATTTCGGGTAGGCGAGCCGCGGGCCCCCGCGGCTGAAGTCAAGAAAAAAGTAACGAGCGGGCTTGTATCGGCTGCGGGTAACCTCTATAAGAGGCGTCCGAAACACATCCAAGCGAAAGTCGACATTGCAGCAGGCGGGACTTGAAAACCCGGGAACTGCTTCGTCGGCTGCACTTCGTTTGCGGTGTTCGTTGCGGCGCGGACTGCGGGGTCTCGCGAAGTTCGATCCACCTGAACGTGCGTGCCTGACCGTGTTTGGGGGTGGACCTCGAGGGGTGTAGCTCAATTGGTAGAGCGTCGGTCTCCAAAACCGAAGGTTGGGGGTTCGAGACCCTCCGCCCCTGCCAATCCACCCCGATGCGAGAGCGGCGTTCGCAGCGATTGGGAATTGAGCGTGAGCGTCCTCGTTGGTCCTCTCGCCACGGACAGGCAGGGAATGAAAGCTGATGGCGAGAACGAACCCCTTCGAATTTCTCCAGCAGGTGCGGCAGGAAACGGCCAAGGTCACGTGGCCGACCTGGAAGGAGGTCTGGATCACGACCATCATGGTGCTGATTATGGTCACGCTGGCGGCGATCTTTTTTACCATTGTGGATCAAGGCATTGGATGGCTCGTGCAGCTTGTGCTGAACGCGTTCCGCTGACGGGACGGCCGGGTGGCGGCAGGGTCACCCCGGTGCGTGTGGGTTAGTTGACAGCAGGACAGCATGGCAAAGCGCTGGTACATCGTTCACGCCTACTCGAACTTCGAGAAGAAGGTCGCGGAGGCCATCAAGGAGCGGGCAAAGGCCGCCGGCCTCGACCATCTGTTCGAGGAGGTTCTGGTTCCGTCCGAGGACGTCATCGAGATGCGCCGTGGCCGCAAGGTTCACGCGGAGCGCAAGCTTTTTCCGAGCTACGTGCTCGTGAAGATGGAGATGACCGACCCGGCCTTCCTCCTGATCAAGAATACGCCGAAGGTGACGGGCTTCCTCGGCGCCGACAACAAGGCGGTTCCGATCTCGGAAGACGAGGCCATGCGGATCCTCAATCAGGTCAAGGAAGGTGTTGAGCGGCCGAAGCCGACCGTCACTTTCGAGATCGGGGAGTCGGTCAAGGTGGCCGACGGTCCGTTCGCGAGCTTCAGCGGTCTCGTCGAAGAGGTCGACGAGGAGCGGTCCCGCCTCAAGGTGGCGGTTTCGATCTTCGGACGGCCGACGCCGGTGGAGCTGGAGTTCACGCAAGTCGAGAAGGTGGGCTGAGCAAGTTTCCGGCAGCGCCCACGGGGTTGTGACCGGACGAGAAAAGCAACAGCGGGCGGCCCCTGGGATGTGGGGTCCAGGTCGCGAAAGAAGGCAGAATCGGCACGACGCGGATGTCCGGATGGCGAAAGCCAAAAGGCCCCGCGTCGCGTCTCGTGCGGGAGGGCTGAAGCCGGCCCGATTGACCGCTAACCCTGGGGGCTTTGCCTCCGAACATGGTGACAGGGGATAGAGTAGAAAGATGGCGAAAAAGATAGACGGTTACATCAATCTGCAGGTGAAGGCCGGTCAGGCCAATCCTGCACCGCCGATCGGGCCTGCGCTCGGTCAGCGCGGCGTGAACATCATGGAATTCTGCAAGTCCTTCAATGCCAAGACGAAGGACATGGAGCAGGGCACGCCGATCCCGGTGAAGATCACGGTTTTCTCGGATCGCTCGTTCACCTTCGAGATGAAGACGCCGCCGGCGTCTCACTTCCTGAAGAAGGCCGCGGGCATCGAGACCGGCTCCAAGGAGACGGGCCGCACCGTTGCCGGCAGCGTGACGATGGCTCAGGTGCGTGACATCGCCAAGGTCAAGATGAAGGACCTCAACACCGACGACGTCGAGGCCGCAGCTCGCATCATTGCCGGCTCGGCGCGGTCGATGGGCCTTCGGGTGACGGAGTAAGGGCGATGGCAAAAGCGACCAAGGAAGTGATCCAGGCAACGCGCCTCGCTGGCGGCAAGCGTCTCGCAGCGCTCCGCGCGACGGTCGATCGCAACAAGAGCTACGGCGTCGACGAAGCTGTGAAGCTCGTGAAATCGAACGCCAAGGCGAAGTTCGACGAGACCGTCGAGCTCGCGATGAACCTCGGCGTCGATCCGCGCCATGCCGACCAGATGGTGCGCGGCGTGTGCAACCTGCCGCATGGCTCGGGCCGCACGCAGCGCGTCGCGGTTTTCGCGCGCGGTCCGAAGGCTGAAGAGGCCAAGGCTGCCGGCGCCGATATCGTTGGTGCGGAAGATCTCGTCGAGCAGGTCAGCAAGGGCGTGATCAATTTCGATCGCTGCATTGCGACGCCCGACATGATGGGCCTCGTCGGTCGACTCGGTAAGGTGCTCGGTCCTCGTGGTCTCATGCCGAACCCGCGTGTCGGCACCGTGACCATGGACGTCAAGACCGCTGTCGAAGGTGCCAAGGGCGGCGCTGTCGAGTTCCGCGTCGAGAAATCGGGGATCATCCATGCCGGCGTCGGCAAGGCGAGCTTCTCCGAGCAGGCGCTGGTCGAAAACATCAAGGCGTTCGTCGACGCCGTGGTCAAGGCGCGCCCCGCCGGCGCCAAGGGCACCTATTTGAAGAAGCTCGCCGTGACCTCATCGCAGGGTCCGGGCGTCAAGCTCGATGCCGCGAGCGTGACGAGCGGTACGGCCGGTCCGGCCTGATCGCGAACTGAGAATTCCGGATCGCGAGATCCGGAGCAGGAGAGAAGGCCTCGGCCCTCTCTCCGAACCTGTCCGAGATTGCTGGTGGGTGCTTCGGCAGCCTTAAGCCAAATGGGCCAGCATGAGACGGGAGACGGCCGGAAGTCGGCGCTCGTAAGAGCGCTCCCACACCGCGAGGTGCGGGCCGGTTCGAACCTCTTGGGAAGCGCCGTGCCGTCGGTTTTGACGCGCGGGCGGACAGGAACCGCAGCGTCACCGCAGCGTGGGATCGAAAGATCCTCTGCTCCCGGTGGCAAGGTGCAACCCGCGATTTTACCCGCAAGGGTATTTTCGCACGATGGAGAGTGTAGCCAGGTGGATAGAGCTGCCAAGCAAGAGCTCGTCACGACGCTCCACGACGTGTTCAAGGACACGGGCGTGATTGTCGTGGCCCACTACGCCGGCATGACCGTCGCCC
>JAEYYJ010000375.1 GCA_023430845.1 Pseudomonadota bacterium | reverse complement strand
GTTCTGCACGCAGCCGGCGTGGTGAAGGATGGTCTCATACAACTCAAATCGGTTACCGAGATCGAGGACGTGCTGGCGCCGAAGGTGCTGGGCACCAAAGTGCTCGACGAGGCGCTCTCGGGAGAACGGCTCGACTTTTTGGCGCTGTTCTCGTCGACCAGCACGGATACGACCCCGGCAGGTCAGGTCGATTACGTTGCCGCCAACGCCTATCTAAATGCCTTCGCCGAGAACCGGACAGGCAAGGACGGGCCTCATGTTGTCGCCGTCCATTGGGGCGTCTGGAACGACATTGGTCTTGCAGCGCGTGCCATCCGTGACGCGGAAAGCGACGGACCGCGCTTGGTACGCGACGGAGCCATCCAGCCGCTGTTCGAGGAGCGTGTTCAACAGGAAGGCGCGGCCGACTGGCTCGAGCTGCGTGCCGATCCCGCTCGCCATTGGCTGCTCGCCGAGCATCGGCTGCGCAGCGGCGAGGCCGTTTGGCCCGGGACCGGCTACCTAGAGCTGGTTGCCCAAGCGGCGCGCGAATTCGGAATCGCGGGCGCGATCGAGATCAACGATCTGAACTTCTTGCGGCCGCTCCATGTGCCGGATGGCGTGCAGCGAAATGTACGCGTCGTCGTTCGTCGTGACGGCCAGCGCTTATGCTTGGCTGTCGAGAGTAATGTCGATACGAGCCAGGGCGCAGCCTGGCTACGCCATGCTGAAGCTTTTGCGGCGCTGTCGCGCAAGCCGCAGCGTCCGCAACTCGATATCCAAGCGTTGAAATCGCGCGCGGTCACGTCACGCTGCGACAACGGTCGCGCGATCCCGTCGGCACAGGATATCCATCTTTGTTTCGGTCCACGTTGGCAGGTTCTGCGCGAACTGCATCTGGACGAGAACTCGGCACTGGCGCGGTTGCAGCTCGATGACGCCTTCACCGGTGATGTGGCGCGCGGCTTTCTGGTGCACCCTGCCCTGACTGACATCGCGACCGGCTACGCCATGGAGCTGATCCCTGGCTACTCCGCCGCGGAAGGGCTGTGGGTGCCAGTGAGATACAATCGCTTCCGTCTCTATCATCCTTTGCCCGCTGCCGTCTGGAGCCTTGCGAAGTTAGCTGATGACAACGAGCTCGGTCCGGGCTTCGCTACGTTCGATATCACAATTGCGGACGAGCATGGACGGGTTGTGGCACTCGCTGAAGGCTTCACTGTCAAGCGGCTCGAAGCCGGCACTGATTTTTCGTCAGCACTCCACGATACTACCGGAGCTGTACCAGTTGCGGCAGCGGGTTCCGCAGCTCGCGAGTTATCCCCTGCCATGGTCCGCCTTGCGACACAGGTTGATCAGGGCATTAGCGAAGACGAGGGAGGCGAAGCGCTGCGGCGTGCTGTTGCCGCCGGCCTGTCTCAGATCATCGTCAGCTCGATGGATCTTACGGCGCTGCAGAAAGCTGCTGCGCATCGCGAAGAAGACTCGGCTGCCGTCGCAGGTCTCAGCCGTCCGAATCTCGACAAGGAGTTCGTCGCGCCGAGCACCGACATTGAGAAGACGCTGGCGGGCTTCTGGTCGGAGTTGCTCGGTATCGACAAGATTGGGACCGCCGACAGCTTCTTCGATCTCGGCGGTCACTCGCTGGTCGCCGTGCGTCTGTTCCGCATGATCAAGAATACCTATTCCGTCGAATTCCCCATTTCGGTGCTCTTTGAAGCACCGACCATCAAACAGTGCGCGCAGCTTCTCGAGGCTAGTGGCGCTGGGCAAGCCGCGTCGTCGGATGGCGCGACCGCCATCCCAAGTCACCCCGAAGCGAAGGCGCGATTTACACATCTCGTGCCGATGCACACCGGCCGCTATCCGCACGAAACGCCGCTGTTTATTTGTGCCGGGATGTTCGGCAACATTCTCAATCTCCGACACCTTGCCGTGCAGATCGGGCATGAGCGACCGGTTTATGGATTGCAGGCGCGGGGTCTCTACGGCGATCAAGCTCCGCACGAGACCTTCGAGGAGATGGCAGCCAGCTATCTTCAGGAAGTGCGTGCCGTGCAGCCGCATGGCCCATATCTGCTTAGCGGCTTCTCGGGAGGCGGGCTCGTCGCTTACGAGATGGCGCAGCAGTTGCTGGCGGCCGGTGAGTTGGTCGACATGGTCGTGATGCTTGATACGCCATATCCGGAGACGGTCGAGCTGTCGGTTCTTGATCGAGTATCTATGAAGCTGCAGGATTTTCAGCGCGACCGCGAGCAGTTCATAGGCAATTGGAGGCGGAAACGTGCAGCGTGGCGGCAACGGGTGCGCCAATCGCGTTTGCAAGTCCAACCCACGTCGGAGCAGTTTCACAACAATGAGATCGAGGGCGCCTTCCGCCGCGCGCTTAGTCGCTACCGGGCGCAAGCTTACGATGGACCGGTTCTCCTTCTGCGGCCGAAACAGGAGATTACGTATCGATTGCGCAATGGTCGCAACCTTCACGCCGAACGTACCATTCTCAAGCCGGACAACGGATGGACACCATTCATCCGCGCGCTGGAGATCAAGGAAGTGCCTGGCGATCACGACAATATGGTGCTGGAGCCGAATGTTCGCGTTTTGGCGTCCTACATGCGCGACGCGCTGCGAATGGCAGGCGCGGTCCCGAGACATGAGGTACTCGCGGCGGAATAGAACGTCGCGGTAACTCATCATGTGTGTCTCAAAGACCTTGTCTGCTGAAGCGGAGTGACCCGGGATGTGTGGCATTGCCGGGATCATCGGCCGGATCAGTGACGCCAACAGGCAGGCAGTGCGGGCTATGTCCCGCAACTTGGCCCATCGCGGCCCGGATGGTGAGAACTTCTTCGAGAGTGCGCCCGACAGTCAGGGCAATGGGGTTCTATTCGCGCATCGTCGCCTGTCGATCCTCGATTTGTCGACCGCTGCATCTCAGCCGATGACGGATGCCGTCACCGGACAGCACACGCTCACATTCAACGGCGAGATCTATAATTATGTCGAGCTGAGAGAGCGGCTTCAGTCGCAAGGACAGCGCTTTCGCAGCAGCGGCGATACGGAGACCGTCTTGCGCCACCTAGCCCTTGGAGGGCACACGGTGGTTGGTGATCTGCGTGGCATGTTCGCGTTCGCACTATGGGATGACGCGAAGCGCAAAATCCTGTTGGCTCGCGATCCGATGGGGATCAAGCCTCTCTATATTCTCCGAAATCCCGACACCAGTGAAGCGCGTGAATGGTCGCTGCTGTTCGCCTCAGAGATTCGCGCCATTCTTGCGTGTGGCTTATTGAAAGCGCCGCGGCTCGATCCGACGGGGGTTGCCAGCTTCATCTGGAACGGTTTCGTCCCGGGGCCGAACACGATCATAGAAAGCATACGCCTCGTACCGGCGGGGCGGGCCTTGGTGTTCGACCTCGGTGGGTGCGAGCAGTCCAGTGACGCGTTCTGGTCCATGCCAGCGGCGGAAGCGCCCAAGACATCCACGATTGCCGACGTGCGGAGCACGTTGAGGGATAGCGTCAGCTTGCATTTGGCGAGTGACGTGCCGCTCGGTGTGTTCCTGTCGGGGGGCATCGACAGCAGCGCGGTTGCCAACCTGGCCGCGAGGGCGTCGCCCTCGGAGGTCCAGACATTTACGCTCGCCTTCGATGAGCAAGACTACGACGAAGGTCCGTTTGCGCGTGCCATCGCAGAATCCATCGGCACCCGGCACAATGAGGTCAGGCTAACGGAGCAGACCTTTATTGGCTCCCTGGACCAAGCATTGGAAAGCATTGACCAGCCTACGTTCGACGGCTTGAACTCGTTCTATATCTCGCAGGTCGTGCGCCAAGCCGGCGTTAAGGTGGCACTGACTGGGAGTGGAGGTGACGAGCTGTTTGGCGGCTATAAAAGCTTTCGTGATTTGCCTCGTCTTCAGGCCATCTCGAAAGCACTGTCTTGGCTACCGCAGAGCGGACGTATTGGCCTTGCTCGAGCGATTGCTCAATTTGCAGATCGCAACTCCGCTGGGGTGGGAGGCCAGGTGCGGTGGGCGAAATTGCCGAGCATGATGGCCAACGCCGATGATCTTCTGGAAGTTTATCAGCTCGCCTATGCACTATTCGTCCCGGACTTCCACGCCAAACTTTTGAATTGGCAGCCATCCGGAGTTGCCAGTGGCCTGCCCGATCCTTTGCGGCGAGATCTGCAGAATGAAATCGCCGGCCATGAGGCTTTGTCGGCGCTCGGAATTCTGGAGCAAAGGCTGTTTCTAGGAGAGCGGCTACTGCGCGACACCGACGTGGCAAGCATGGCTGTATCGCTGGAGACCCGTCTGCCGCTAGTCGACAGCGCCGTTACGGACGTCGTGGCGCGCTTGCCGAGCAGCGTGCGCTACGCGCCGCTCGGCCGCAAGCAGCTCCTTCGTGATATCGGCCTCGAAGGTCTCGATCCAAAGTTGTTCGAGCGCCCCAAACGCGGCTTCGAGATGCCTTTCGATCGTTGGATACGCCAGAGGTTGGGGGGCGAGATGGATCACGTCATGCGGGACAGGGCGCTGTGCGCCGGATGCGGGCTCGATGGCAATGCCGTGGGGCAGCTGTGGCAGGCGTTCCAGGAGGGAGCCAAGGGGATCTACTGGTCGCGCGTCTGGGCGATCTACGTGCTGTTGCGATGGTGTGAGCGCCACGCGGTGCGTATGCACTGAGCAGGCGGACAGAGTAGCCATTTGAGATTCTTGGATACGTGCAGGTTCATAAATGACGAACGATAGCACTACTGTGGCCAGCAAGGTTCACATTCCCACCGGAATGCGAGCGGGCAGCTATTGTCTCATTACGCCCTGTCGTGATGAGGCCCAGTATGGGCGGCGGACCATCGAGGCAGTGAAGAACCAGACTAAGCCGCCGGCGCTGTGGGTGATCGTGGATGACGGCTCGACGGATGCGACGCCTCAAATCCTAGCTGAGTATGCTGCCCAGCTGCCCTATGTGCGCATTGTTCGCTCCGATGATCGCGGGTTCCGGCATGTGGGCGCCGGCGTCATGCAGGCATTCTACAGGGGCGTTGATGCGATCAGCCCAGATGAATGGAACAGCGTCGAATACATTTGCAAGCTCGACCTTGATCTCGATTTTCCGCCCAACTACTTCGAGGAGGTCATTCGCCGGATGGATGCCGAGCCGCGACTGGCAACCGGCAGCGGCTCGCCTTATTTCACGGGTCCGGATGGGACGATGATCAGCGAGATGTGCGGCAGCGAGAACTCGGTGGGTATGATCAAGTTCTACCGCCGCAGCGCTTGGGAGCAGATCGGTGGCTTCATCCGCGAACTTACTTGGGATGCCATCGATTGCCATATCTGCCGTCTCCACGGCTGGTACGCCCAAAGCTGGGATGACCCGAGCATTCGCATCCATCACTTGCGACCGATGGGCTCCAGTCAGAAAAACTGGTGGACGGGGCGTATTCGCCACGGCAAGGGGCAATGGTACATGGGCACCGCCCTTCCCTACATGATTGCCAGCGGTGCATTCCGCATGAGCCGTCCGCCGTACGTCGTTGGCGGGCTCGGAATGCTCTGGGGCTACCTGGGAGCTATGTTCACGAGAACGCCCCGCTTTCCCGACCCCGAGGTGCGCCGCTTTATTCGGCGATATCAGTATGCGTGCTTGCTCATGGGAAAGGAGCGGGCAACGGAACGTCTCGACAAGAGGCAGCGTGATGTCTGGCTTCGAGGACGCGCCCG
>JAEYYJ010000361.1 GCA_023430845.1 Pseudomonadota bacterium | reverse complement strand
GGTCTCACGCGCGGGCTGCTCATGGAAGGCGCGCGGCGTGTTATCGTCGTCGAGCGTGACCAGCGCTGCGCGCCGGCTCTGGCGCAGATTTCCGACGCCTATCCCGGGCGGCTTTCGGTTCATATGGGCGACGCGCTGGATGTGAATTGGGCGACACTTCTCGCGAGCGATGCCGGCCGCACGGTGATCGTCGCGAACCTGCCCTATAACGTTGCAACGCGGCTGCTTATCGGCTGGCTTGAGACGGACCCTTGGCCGCCCTGGTGGGCGCAGATGGCGCTCATGTTCCAGAAGGAAGTGGCCGAGCGCATTGTTGCGCAGCCAGGCACCAAGGCTTACGGGCGCCTCGCGGTGATATCGCAGTGGCGCGCGACGCCGCGCATTGCCTTGACGCTGGGGCCGGAGGCCTTCACGCCACCGCCGAAAGTGGCGTCGGCCGTCGTCAGTTTCCAGCCGCGTGCCGAGCCGATGCCTGCGTGCTCGGTGCATTGGCTTGGCCGCGTGACGGCCGCGGCATTCGGCCAGCGCCGCAAGATGCTCCGTCAGAGTTTGAGGACGCTCATCGCGGATCCGCTGCCGCTGCTCGAAGCGGCTGGTGTCGCACCCGAGCAGCGCGCCGAGCAACTCGACGTCGCGACCTTCGCGCGGCTTGCGAATATTGCGGAACGGCTCGGGGGAACGGCTCGTTAGCTCAGTCGCGCCCTGGATCGTAGCGATTGCGCTGGCGCCACTCGGCCATGAAATACGAGAGCGACTCGTCGATATTCTCCGGCATGACGATGCGGATCGTCACGAGCTGGTCGCCGATGCTGCCGTCGACGGGGCTGCGCACACCCTTGCCCTTCAAGCGGAAGATCCGTCCCGAGCTTGTGGCCTTGGGAATTTGCAGTGCGACCCGGCCGGAAATCGTCGCAACCTCGATCTTGCCGCCGAGTACGGCCTCGTCGATCGAAATCGGCACCTCGAGCAGGATGTCGTTGCCGAGACGCTTGAACTTCGGATGCGGGCGCACGTGGATCTCGACCAGTGCGTCGCCGTTCTCGCCGCCGCGCAGGCCCGGCGTGCCCTTCCCCTTGAGGCGGAGCACCTGACCGTCGGCAACACCTTCCTGCACGTTCAGATCGAGCGTGCCGCCTTCCGGCATCGTCACGCGCTTCTTGGTGCCGCCCACGGCCTCCATGAAATCGACTTCGAGCGTGTAGCGTACATCCTGGCCGCGTATGTTGAGGCCGGGGCCGCGCGTGCCGCGCCCGCCGAAGAGGTCGGAGAAGATGTCGGTGACGCCGGTATCGCGTGTGCCGTTGGCCGATCCGCCGAAGCCATTGGGCCAGCCCGCCCCGGTGCCATTGCGTGCGTAGGTGCGCACGGGCTCGCCCTGGGCATCGATCTCGCCGTCGTCGTAGCGGCGTCGCTTCGTGGAATCGCCGAGAATGTCATAGGCGGCTGTGACCCGCTTGAAGCGGTCGCTGGCAGCGGGGTCGTCCGGGCGCACGTCAGGGTGCAGCTCCTTGGCCAGCCGCCGATACGCCCGCCTGATCTCGTCGTCCTGTGCGCCCCTGGCAACGCCCAGAACCGTGTAGAGGTCATCAGACATGAGCACCGCGTGTCAGCCCGCTGAAATTGTCCGGCACTATGAAGGAAGCGCCCACCGATTTTAATCAATGAGCGCGATTCTTGCCGCCGATGGAACTGCCACATCCTCCCATCTGCAACAATCATGCTCTAGCGGGGGATTTCGGCAACTTCGCGCCAATCCACACTCTATTGTCGTTGATCGCAGCTTGGGATCGCTTCGGCACCGAGGGCAGCTACCTGCCCGTCACGCATAGCGAATTTCGGGCTTGTGGTCGACCAGCTCGGCCAGCACCTCGAAGCGGCGGCGCAGCCGCTCGCCGTCGAGATCGCGATGCGTGGCGGGCAGCTTGAGGACGAGCTTGCCCGGTTCATAGCTGAGCGGAGTCTCGTCGATGATCCCCGGCCGGCCGATCGAGAGCATGTGCGCGGAGCGGATCGCGGCGCCGAGAACGCGGGCCCGCTTCAATGTGCGGCGCGAGACCAGCGCCCTGAGGGCTGCCGGCAACTCGTCCTCGGCCCCGGAGACGCGCCCGGTGCCGACGTGGCGGAAATAGACGGTGAGCGCCAGGAAAATGCGGCCCTCATGGTCGATCCCGCCGAGCCCGGCATGGGCGACGGTATTCAGGCTCTGCTCGCCGCGATGGTCCGGATGGGCGCGCCAGCCCACATCGGAGATCAGGCAGGCGGCATAGCGCAGGCGCTGCTCGTCGGGCGTTTCGCGCGGGCCGGGTTCTGTGAAGAGCGCATCCGTCCACGCGCACAGCTCCCGCGCGTGGGCCAGCGAGCGCGCGTGCAGGCGTGCATGATCCTCACAGAAGGCGAGCAGCGGATCGCGCTTGCGCTCGGCCGGTGACAGCAGGCTGAAGACCAGGCCCTCGCGCACGCCGTACACCGAGAAGACTACTTCCTTTGGTTTCATGCGTCGCAGGAGGCGTTCGAGAACGAGCGCGCCATAGGGCAGCACCTCGCGGCGTGCCCGCGTGACCTCTTCGATGCCGCGGATGTCGGCAAGCTTCTTGGCCTTGCGTATATTCTCGCAGAAATCGATGCAGGCGCGACTCTCGATACTGTAGCCGTGCATGACGCGCAGTGGATATTTGCGCAGATCCATGTGCAGCTTGGCAAGCGAGCGCCACGTACCGCCGACGGCATAGAACGTGCGGCCCTCGCCGGACGCGAGCCACGGCAGTTCGGCAAGGCTCGCGTCGACGAGTTCGATGGCCCGGTCGAGCTTGTTCCCGGAGGTATCGATGAGCCGCAGTCCGCCGAGCGGCAATGTCGCGGCGGCTGTCGACTTGCCGCCCGCGATGTCGATCAGCTCGAGGCTGCCGCCGCCGAGATCGCCCGCAATTCCATTGGCCTGCGGTATGCCCATGAATGTGCCGCTTGCCGCAAGCTCGGCTTCGCGTGCGCCGGACAGCACCGCGATGCGGGCGCCGATGGCCTGCTCGCCGCGCGCGATGAATTCCGGGCCGTTCGCCGCTTCGCGCACGGCGGCCGTTGCAATGACGCGCACGTTCTTGACACCGAGCACGCGGTTGATCGCGTGGAAGCGGCGCAACGCCTCGATCGCGCGTTCGACAGCATCGGCATCGAGGCGGCCGGTCGAGGCGACCGTGCGTCCAAGACCGCAAAGCACTTTCTCGTTGAACAGCGGAGCCGGGCTGCGGACAGCTCCCTCGTAGACCACGAGGCGAACTGAGTTGGACCCGATGTCGACCACCGAGATCGGCTCGAGCTCGTCGAGCCCCATCGGCCGGTCGTCTCTGCCATCAGCAAACGTCACCGCTTATCGCTCTCGTCCCGGTCTTCGAGCTTGAAGCGCGGCGGCGAATGGCTCTTCAGTGACTGGCCGCGTCCAGAGAGGCTCGGATTGAACATGAAGTACTCGTGCGCGTTGAACGGCTTCTCATCCTCATCAGGAACGATCCGACGGCTCGATCCGTCGGCGAGCACCAGCCAGCTTTGCTGATTGTCTTTCAGGTTCGCCGTCATGATCTGGTCGAGGATCTGCGCGTGGACCGTCGGATTCGTTACCGGCACCATAGCCTCGACGCGCCGGTCCAGGTTGCGCGGCATCATGTCCGCCGAGCTGATATACACGATCGCATTCGGATCGGGGAGCCCATGTCCGTTTCCGAAGCAATAGATGCGGCCATGCTCCAGAAAGCGCCCGATGATGCTTTTGACGCGGATATTCTCGGACATGCCGGGAACGCCGGGCCGCAGGCAGCAAATGCCGCGCACGACGAGGTCAATCTCGACCCCGGCATTCGATGCCTCGTAAAGCGCCTCGATGATTTGCATATCGACGAGGGAGTTCATCTTCATCCAGATTGCGGCCGGGCGGCCGGCGCGCGCGTGCTCGGTCTCGGAGCGGATGCTCTCGATGATGCGCTTCCTGATGCCGAACGGGCTTGCGGCCATCGTCTCCAGCTCGGCCTGCTCGCCGTAGCCGGTCACGAAATTCAGGATGCGATTGACGTCCCGCGCGATCGTCGCGTCGGCTGTGAAGAACGAGAGATCGGTATAGATGCGCGCCGTCTGCGGGTGATAGTTGCCCGTGCCGATATGGCAATAGGAGACGAGGTCAGAGCCCTCCTTGCGGACGATCATGCCGAGCTTGGCGTGCGTCTTGAGCTCGATGAACCCATAGACAACGTGCACGCCCGCACTTTCGAGGTCGCGCGCGAGACGGATGTTGGCCGCTTCGTCGAAGCGGGCCTTGAGCTCGATCACGGCCGTGACGGATTTGCCGAGGTCCGCTGCCTCCTTGAGAGCGCGGACGATCGGGCTGTCCTTCGACGTGCGGTAAAGCGTCCACTTGATGGCCAGCACGTCCGGATCGGCGCCGGCCTGGCGCAGGAACTGCACCACGACGTCGAATGCCTCGTAGGGATGATGGACGACGATGTCCTTCGCCTTGATCGCAGCAAAGCAGTCGCCGTTGTGCTCGCGAATGCGCTCGGGAAAGCGGATATTGAAGGGCGGGAACACGAGATCCGGCCGGTTGTCGACAATGAGCTGCGAGGTATCGCCGAGGCCAAGCAGGCCTTCCTGCACGTAGGTGTCGGCATCGCCGACCTTGAGCTGTTCGATGACGAACGCGCGCAGCTCCTGCGGCATGGAGGCGTCGATTTCGAGACGGATGACGGAGCCGCGGCGGCGCCGCTTCAGCGCGCTCTCGAACGAGCGTACGAGATCCTCAGCCTCTTCCTCGACCTCGATGTCACTGTCGCGCAGGATGCGGAATGCGCCCTGCCGTTTGACCGTGTAGCCCGGAAAGAGGTGCGAGGCAAAATGGCCGATCAGCGTCTCGATGCGCATGAAGCGGATCGCGCCTGCATCCTCGCCCGCCGGCAGGTGCAGAAAGCGGTCGACCGGCGCCGGCACCGGCATGAGCGCGTGCATCTCCTCCCCATCCTTGTTCTTCGTAAGCTCGAGGCCGAGCGTGAAGCCGCGATTGGGGATGAAGGGAAACGGGTGTGCCGGGTCGACGGCGATGGGCGTCAGCACCGGAAAGAGGTGCGTCATGAAATAGCTCTCGAGCCAAGCCTGCTCGCCTTCAGTGAGCTGGTCCGGCGAGACGATCGAAAGGCCGGCATCGGCCATGTCACGGCTCAGGTCGCTCCAGCACGCCTGCTGCTCGGCCGAGAGGCCGGCGACGTATCTGTTGATGGCTTCTAGCTGCTGGGCGGGCGTCAGGCCGTCATTGCTGAGATTGGAGACCTTCGCTTTCACCTGCCCATGCAACCCGGCGACGCGAACCATGTAGAATTCGTCGAGGTTCGAAGCGGAGATGGACAGGAAGCGCAGGCGCTCAAGGATCGGATGGCGGCGATTGCGCGCTTCGTCGAGCACGCGTGTATTGAACTGCAGCCAGGAAAGCTCGCGATTGTAATAGCGCGCAGGCCCCTGCGGCGCCTCCGCTGGAGCTTCCTGCAAACCCGCCTCGTTCTTTGCGCGCACCCGCGCTTTGCTGCCCGACACAGCCCTCTCCCTTGCTGCGAAGTTCACCCCTAAGGGCTGACCTCAAAGGGATTATAACTGCCATTGCTTCACGACACTGAAATGTCGCGCCTAAATAATCGACGTTCAATAACGCTCTTCCCGGCCTTCTGCCGACCGCACCGTCTCCAATGCCTCCGCGGCAAGGGCCCGGGTCAACGGCCGGCGCTGCGCCAGGGAGAGACGATCAAGCGCCTCGACGAGGTGCGCTGCGGCGGCGAAAGAGCGATCCAGCTCCCGCGCTAGATAGTGCACCACGGCCGGGGCGGCTGAGATCTGGCGATCGGCCAGGAGCTTGACGAGGACGGCCGTCAGGAGCGTCTGGTCCGGCGCACCGATCTCGGTCATGGCCAGAGCCCTGAGCCTTGATCTTAAATCGGGGAGCGCAATCGTTAGTTCCCCCGCCGGGGCGCGTGACGTGAGTAGCAGGGATGTGCGCTGTTCGCGGGCCAGGTTGAGTAGGTGGAAGAGCGCCTGCTCCGAGGCAATACCGCGATCGATGTCCTCGACGACGACGGCCTGCAGGCCCATCAGGTCCGGCACGCGGTCCTGGACGAGTTCCGCGGCGCCGAGCATCACGGCATTCGAGCGAAGCTGCCAGACGTGAGCGAGGTGGCTCTTGCCGCTCTGCGCCGGCCCGACGACAAGCGCTGAAGACATCGACCAGTCCGGCCAGCGATCCACGAGTCGGACGGCCATCTCATTCGATGGCCCGACGAGAAAATCTTCTGCCCCGAGCGCCGGACGTGCGCCCCAGTCAAAGACGAGCTGCTCGCGCGCGCTGCTCATGTCATAGGTTCCCCAGCGACCGGCGGAGGTGGCGGCGGGCCGCGGTAGATGTCGCTGTCGAGATAGAGGCGGAGTGCGAAGCGGACGAGCACCGCGATCGCCGCTGCCACAGGCACCGCAATGAGAATGCCGACGATGCCGAACAGCGAGCCGAACGCGAGCACCGAGAAGATCAGCCACACCGGATGCAAGCCGACACGCGGCCCGACGATGCGCGGCGACAGCAGCCCGCTATCCAAGACCGATACCGCGGCGAAGAACGCCAGAACCTTGATCAGGAGCATCAGATCCGGCCAGCCCTGCGCGATGGCAACGCCGCCGGCCAGAATGAGGCCGAGAGCGCCGCCGATGACGGGCACGAAGCTCATGAGGCCAACGGTCAGTCCGATCAGAAGTCCGTAGCGCAGCCCGATCAGCGAGAGGCCGACCGAATAAACCACTGCCAGGATCAGGCAGACCGTACCTTGCCCGCGCACGAACGCCGCGATCGCATCGTTGATGTCGGCGGCCAGCGCGCGGATGGTCGGCGCATGATCGCGCGGCAGGGCCTCGTCGATGCGGGTGACGACGCGCGGCCAGTCGGCGAGCAGATAGAAGGCGACGACCGGCGTGATGAGCAGGAGTGAGAGCAGGTTTACGAGCGCCAGTCCGCGATCCCAGACCTGCTGGACGGCCCATCCCATACTCGTCGTCCAGCTTTGGGTCATGCCGGCGAAACCGCGCTGGAAACTCGCGTGGATCTCGTCGTAGCGCCCGCCGAGCCAGGTGCGGGCGGTGCCCTCGACCAAGGCGAAGAGGCGCTTCAAGTCACTCGGCAGCGTCTCGGCGAGCTGGCGAATTTGATCGACGAGGAGAGGGCCGATCAGAACCATGACGAGCACCAGCGCCAGGGCCGCGACGATGATGATGAGCGCCGAGGCCGCCGTGCGGCCTATGCCGGTCCTGGCGAGCCGGTCGGCGAGAGGGTTCAGGAAAAACGCGATGGCCGCGCCGACAATGAATGGCAGCAGAATATCATTGAGGAGCCACACCAGCCCCAGGGCAAGTGCCGCAGCGATGAGCCAGAAAGTGAGATGCCGGTTGGTGCGGAGGGTGTTGTGCGGCGCGCTATTGTCGTCGTTCGCCACTGGGGCCCCCGTATAAGCAATTGCGTCGATGAGCAGCAACTTGCGGGCAGCGGCGTACGCTGCGTCCGCCCGTCTGCTTCAGCGTCCGTTGCCGGCCAGATGCGCGACCCATGTGCGCACATATACGGCAAGCGACGCCGCCGTCAGTACCGCCGTCAGCCAGATCAGCACAATCCTCAGCCCGCCGAGGCCGAGATTGAAGCCCTCATCCGCCAGCACGAGCGCCGCGAGGACGAGCTGGCTGACCGTATTTGCCTTGCTCACCGCGTGCGGCTGAATTGCGACCGGCTGGCCGATGATCCAACACAATAATACCCCGAGCACGATCAGGATGTCGCGGGAAACGACGGCGATAACCAGCCACGAGGGCAATTGCGCCGCAACGCCGAGCGCGACGTATATGGAGACGATCAGCAGCTTGTCGGCCATCGGGTCGAGGTAGGCGCCAAGCTCGGTCTGCATGTTCCAGCGCTTGGCGAGCCAGCCGTCGACCGCGTCGGTGACGCCCGCGAGCACGAACAGCAGGAACGCGGTTCGCGTCTGCCCACTCACGAGCAGCCAGAAAATAATCGGAATGAAGATGACACGGCCGAGCGTGATTAGATTGGGGATGCTCAAGTGACTGCCTGCGTTTCCTTCGCCGACTGCCGGCCAGAAGCCGTCCGTGGCGATCCGGTCCGCAGCGTCCCGCGAACCTCTCCGCCGCCGTTGATATCACCTCGAGTGGAAGCCCGCATCCATGACGTCCCAGGTCGGAATTTCTCAGCCCGGAACAATGCGGAACATTCAATGCCGGTGCTGGCCGGGTTTTGGCTGAGCTTTGCTGCCCGATCCGCGCTTGCGCAGCTCCGACCCCTCCGCGCCGAACTGGTAGACGGCCACGACCTCGTCACGCAGCGGTCCGGTGATGCGCAGCTTGATGGCCCAGGGGCCGTACATGTCGAGCTGGATGCGCGCTTGATAGCGCCCCGGCTGGCCGGCAGGCTTGAATTCGAAGGGCGGCACGTTGTGCACCATGGGCATAGACGGCATGTCGGCGCCGAGGACGATCGTCGCGCCCTCGAGGGCAGCGCCGGTGCGCGCATTGGCGAGGTCGAGCGTGCAGTCGTACGCGAACTCGGGGCTTGGCGCGGCCTTGCAGTCGAGCGTTGCTTTCGCGCGGTCGGCTGCGAGTGCCGGCGACGACAGGGCTGCCAGCACGGCGCCTGAAATAAACAGTCTGTGGATGGGCATTCGCGCTCCTCCCGGTCATAGAGCTTCGCCCCACTACGGGAGCTTCGGCAGCGAGTGTATCGTCGGTCGGTGAACGGGACCAGATGCGGAGACTTGATGCCACGCGTACGAAATCAGCAGATTGACGCTCCGCCACCGGGGCATGATCATGCCATGCCCAACCAGCGGGCCAACTTGCGAGGAGATCCCATGCGATTGATCGGCATCCTGAGATCCCCCTACGTGCGCCGCACGGCGGTCAGCCTCAATGCCATGGAGATGCCCTTCCTGCTCGATGCGGTGCCGGTGTTCGACAAGCCGGAGCTGGTGACGCCGCACAACCCGCTGACACGCGTTCCGACGCTCGTGCTCGAAGATGGCGAGGCCTTGATCGATAGCTCGGTCATCCTCGATCACCTCGACGAGCTGGCAGGTCCAGAGAAGCGCCTCGTGCCCGAGAGCGGTCCCGAGCGCCGCCATGTACTCAAGCTGACGACCGTCGCGCTCGGCGCTGTCGACAAGGCCGTATGGTCCGCCTACGAGTACCGCTTCCGCCCGGAGGAGAAGGTCCACAAGCCCTGGGTCCGGCACAACGACTCGCAGGTTGTTGCCGGCTTCGAATATCTCGATGCGATTGCAGCAAAGCTCGGCCCGGACGAGTGGATCGCGGGCACATCGCGCATGAGCCAGGCCGATATCACGACAGCCGTCGGTTTCACGTTCGTGCAGATCGTGCGCCCGAACCTTGGGCTCGCGGAGAAGGCGCCCAATGTCGCGCGCTTCGCGGCGCGTTGTGAGGCGCTCGATCCGTTCAAGGCGGCCTCAATTCCGGGCTAGGCAGACATCCAACCCGTCGCCGCGATCAGTCCGGCCATGATGGGTACGAGCGCGTCGTCGATGGCCGTCCCGAGCGCTGTGAGCTTCGTCAGTGCGTCCGCGGTGTCGGCTGGCGCTTCCTCGAACTCCATGACGAGATCCTCGATCATGGCGCGGCGCACGCCTGGATGGCCGCTGAAGCCGAATGCGTTGTGCCCGATCTGGAAGAGCGCCGGGCTGCCATCCTCCTCCACGGCCAGCACTGTCGCATAGCCCGGCGGACGGGGACGATCGCGCATGTAGA
>JAEYYJ010000360.1 GCA_023430845.1 Pseudomonadota bacterium | reverse complement strand
CGCGCAGTATGGGGAGCTGCGATCGCGGCACGCCGAGCAGGCCCTGTCGCTTCGCTTCGAAGTGCACGGCGGCAAAGCACGAGATGTAATAAAGCAGCGCTGGGATCACCGCCCACACCACGACCTGTAGATAGCTCACGCCTTGGAACTCGGCCATGACGAAGGCCGCAGCGCCCATGATAGGCGGCATGATCTGTCCGCCAGTCGATGCGACGGCCTCTACCGCCGCCGCGAAGTGCGCTCTGAAGCCCGTACGTTTCATGAGCGGAATGGCAATGGGGCCGTCGACCATCACGTTGGCGACCGCTGATCCCGAGATCGTGCCGAACAGCGACGACGAAACCACCGAGACCTTGCCTGGGCCGCCGGCAGTGTGCCCGGTGATGCCCATAGCGAAGTCCATGAAGAGTTGACCTGTGCCTGTGCGCTCCATGAAGGCGCCGAACAAGACGAAGATCATCACGTAGGAGGCTGAAACCGCGAGCGGCTGGCCAAAGATGCCCTCTGTCGACAGATAGAGCTGATCGATGAGGCGGATCGGCTCGATGCTTGTGAAGGCGAAGGCGTAGATGAAGAAGGCAACGCAGGTCAGTGGCAATGCAGGGCCAATGACGCGCCGGGCAGCCTCCATGACCAGCAGGATCAGCGTAATGCTGAGGACGATATCCGACCACGCCATGTCGTCGACGTAGATGATGCGGTCGATGATGTAGTCGTAGTAGACGAAGATGTAGCCGACCGATGCTATACTTGCGGCAATCAGGAGCCAGTCGAGAGGCGACGGCGCTTTCGTCTTGTTCAAGACCTCCTCACGTTTCTCGGGCGTGAGCATCGCCAAGTCGTCGTCAGTCGGCGAACGAAGGCGATAGTAGAGAAACGTCAGGACGAGCGCGAAAAACAGATGGATGCCGCGGAAGATGTAGTCCGTCGGCGGACCGCGGAAGACCTCGCGCAAAGACGGCGAGATGAAATCCATTGGCGGGATGATCACGTACACGTGGTAGAGCGCCATCGCGAGCGCAACGGCTGCCGCCAGCTGGCGCGATATGTTCCGCGCGGCCGTGCTCATAGTCATTTGGTGTTTCCCGCCTAGGATCTTCTTTGGTTGGTCTTATGCGTTCGGGGCGACCTGGGGCCGCCCCGAGTTCATTTTCGCAACCGAGCTTACTTAACTGCGATGCCCTTTTCCTTGTACCACTTGGCAGCGCCGGGGTGGAAAGGAACGCCGATGTCTTGCGCCATGATCTCGGGCGACAGCTTTGCGAACTCCTTGTTGACCGCCGTCATGCCGTCCTTCGCGCCGAGGATTGCGCCGGTCATCTTGTAGACTGTGTCCTCGGGCAGCGAGCAGGCGGCGATGATGTGCGTGAAGTAGCCGATGGTCTGCACATCCTTGTCCTGCTTCGGATACGTTCCCTTCGGAATCGTGACGAGCTTGTACGCCGGATTGATCTTCTTCATGGGCTCGTAGATCGACGACAGGTCGAGAACCTTGATGTCGCGCGCAGCGGCGAGATCCATGACCGAGCTGGCCGGGATAGCGGTACCGAGCGCAAACACATGCATCCGGTTGTCTTTCATCTGCTCGATGCTGTCTGAATAGCTATTGGTGAAGCTCGCCTTCACGTCGGAGTAGGTATAGCCACCGACGCGCAGTACGTGGCGAGCGATCAGCTCACCCGTGTTGCCACGCACCTGTGTGGCGAAGCCCTTGCCTTTGACGTCCTTCAGCTCGTTGATGCCCGCATCGGCATTGGCAACCATCTGAAAGTACTGCGGGTAGAGCGTGGCGACGTTGCAGACCTTGTCGTGCTTCTGGTCGAGGGGCTTTTCACCCGTGCCGTTGTAGGCGTCCGCAGTGGAGATGGTATTGCCGAAGCCCACCTCAGCCTTGCCCTCCTGAATGGCGCGAACATTGGCAATGCCGGCCCCGGGGAGCGACTGGACTTTGAGGTCGGGGATCGCCTTCTCAAAGGCGTCCTTGAGCTGGCCGCCGAGCGGCACCCAGATGCCGGCCTGCGGGCCTGTCATCATACGGACCTCGGCCCCCTGCGCTGCATTGCCGAGGCCAAACGAGACTATGATCGCGGCCGCGGCCGCGCGAGAAAAGCGCATTCTAATCCTCCCAGGACTAGTGGTTTGAACTCTGATGTCGGCAGCGGGCCACTAATCGGGCCAGGCCTTTGACCGTGCTGACGGAATGCCGCGCGGCGCGGGTTCTACTTCTGCTCAGTTCTTTCTATGAAGGCAGGAGGCCTTCGTTGCAACAGTGCAATGATGCTTGATCGGGCCTATGCGATTTCGAGGTTATGGCAAATGGGCGCACTCTCACTGCGATCGATGCGCGCGTATGCAACCTATAATGCGCCCGGGCCCGTGCAATCGGCGGCAATCCACGCCGCGAGGACAGCGCAGGCGTCGAGGAAATCGCCGATTTCCATGGCCTCATCGGGATTGTGGCTGCCGTTCTTGTTGCGCACGAAGATCATGGCCGACGGCACGCCCGCGCTCGCGAAGGCAGCCGTGTCGTGTGACGCCGGACTGCCGATGGTCGCTGACGGAATTCCAAGCAGCGCGGCAGTCTGCTCCAATTCCGAGCGGATTGCCGGTGAGACGATGCCGACCTCTGCTGACGCGCGCGGTCCAAGATCGAAGCGTACGCCTCGGTTTGCTTCAATTTCGCGGACTATGTCGTTGAGCCGCACCTCTAGTTCCACCAGTACCGCCGCATCATAGGCGCGAACATCGAGGCTGAAGCGGAACTCGCCGGCCACCGTGGTCATGCCATGGGCGCCGGCGTCCGTATGGAAGCGCCCGAGGGTCGCCGCCATTGGAATGTCGGCGGCTTCGTGCTCCAGCCAGAGCTGGTCGAGCGCCACTGCGAAGTCGGCTGCTGCGGTCGCTGCATCGCGACGGAAGCGTCGCGGCGTGCCGACGTGGTCGTAGCGGCCGAGGATGCGGGCATCGGGATAGCGGAAATTGCCCGGAATTCCCGTGCAGATGGCGATCGGCTTGCCGAG
>JAEYYJ010000364.1 GCA_023430845.1 Pseudomonadota bacterium | reverse complement strand
GAGGAAGCGCGCATGAAAATCCGTGCCGCTGTTCAGGCCGCAAAGGAGTCCGGCATTCTGGTGATGGCGCGCACCGACTGCCGACCGACCGCCGGCATCGACGAGGCCGTCGCACGCATCGAGATGTTTGTCGCCGAGGGTGCCGACATCCTCTTTCTCGACTCACCGGCTGACGAAGCTGAAATCCGCCGTGCCGTCGCCGCAGCGGCCGGGCGGCCCTCCTTCGCCGTGCTCTCGCCGGGTGCGCCCCGTGAGACGCCGGGCCAAGCACGCGCCGCCGAGCTCGGCTTCAAGATCGGCACCTATCCCACAGGAATGCTCTCGCCGGCCATGGCGGGCATGCAGGCGGGCCTTTCGGCGCTGAAGGCCGGCAAGGCTCAAGCGGAGGGGGCCTTAACGCCCGCCGAGTTCCGCTCGACGCTCGGCTATCAGGACTACGACACACACGCCAAGCAGTTCATAAGCTGAGGCAGTGCATCGGTACTTCGCAGCTATGACCGACGCCAGGAGCTGACACAGCCCCCGGTGCGCGCCATCACACGCCGCATTCTTGCTGGATGGAACCATTAGGCCAGCCGCACGTTTTGTTGGGTCGAGTCGATATTTCGGAACTTGATCCGTACTCGCCATGCGGATCACCACCTGCGAGGGGAACGGCATATGGGGGTAAGGGGCGCGCGACTGATCCTCGTTGAGGATGAAGCACTTCTCGCCCTCGACATGCAGGATATGCTCGAGGATATGGGATGCCTCGTCGTCGGCATGGCGGGCCGCCTCGACGACGCTCTCGTCCTGGCCGAGACGGACTTCGACCTGGCACTGCTGGATATGAACCTCGGCGGCGCACGCATCGACCCTGTCGCGCAGCGGATCGCGGCACGCGGCATCCCGATCATCTTCGTAACCGGCTACGGACAGCGCACGCTGCCTCCTGGCATCGCCGCCCCGGTTCTCGACAAACCCTGCAGTCCGGACGCGCTCAGGCCCCTTGTCGGTGCGATACTCGAGGCGCGCCATGCCCAATGACTGGCCCGAGCTACCCGGCCAACTGGGTCTTCAACACATCGCCAATGCCGCGGCCGTACCGATGTGGGTGTGC
Organism: Pseudomonadota bacterium; assembly: GCA_023430845.1. GTDB lineage: Bacteria > Pseudomonadota > Alphaproteobacteria > Rhizobiales > Hyphomicrobiaceae. The sequence goes on along the minus strand of JAEYYJ010000364.1, from coordinate 4,356 downwards.
GGCCCCGACCAGCAGGCCATCTGGTTCAATAAGCCATGGACGGAGTTCGTAGGGCGCCCCCTCGCCCAGGAACTCGGATCCGGCTGGGCCGAGAGTGTTCAACCCGATGATCGAGAAGGCTGTCTTACCCAATACACGACGCATTTCGATGCGCAGGAGGCGTTTTCGCTCGAGTTCCGTCTGCGTCGCCATGATGGCGCCTACTGCTGGTTTCGGAATCTGGGCGTGCCGCTGCGTTCGCGCGAAGGTTCCTTCAGCGGCTATGTGAATACCTGCATCGATATTTCGGAGCAGAAGCGCAGCCTAGACGCGCTCCGAGAAACTGAAGATCGCATTCGGCTGATGTCGGAGAGCGCGCCGGTCATGCTCTGGATGAGCGATGCCATGGGCAAGTGCGTGCATCTCAATCGCCGGCTTCGCGAATTCTGGGGCCTCCCGAGTGACGCACCACCTGACTTCGACTGGCGTGGGAACATTCATCCCGACGACGTCGATCAAGTCGGTGCGGAAGTGCAGAAGGCGCTGGCCAGCAGGTCCGGCCTCACGATCCAGATGCGCCTTCGCGATCATCGGGGCGAGTACCGTTTCATCAGGACGGATGCCCAGGCACACTATGCGCCCTCGGGCGATTTCCTCGGCCTCATCGGCGTCAATATCGACATGACGGAGGAAGCGCGCGCCACTCAGGCGCTGCGCCGCAGCGAGGAGCGATTTTCCCGCTTCATGCACCACCTGCCCGGTCTCGCGTGGATAAAGGACGAAGCAGGCCGCTACGTTTTTGCGAACGAAGCGGCGGTCCGCGCCTTCGGAGCATCGCAGGAGCAGCTCATCGGCCTCACGGACGGTGATATCTTTCCGCGCGAGACTGCTCAGCAGTTCCGCGAGAACGATGCCCGCGCGCACAAGGATCCCGGCGGCGCGCGCGTTGTCGAAGCGCTCTGGCAAGCGGATGGCTTGCTCCACCACTCGATTGTCAGCAAATTTGCCATTCCCGATCCGGACGGCGTCCTGACGGGAGGCGTCGCCATCGACGTCACGGATCACAAGGCAGCCGAAAGCAGGATCGCCGTTCTCAACGAAGATCTGAGGCACCGGCTCGAAGAGCAGGAGGCGCTGCTCGACGCCTTGCCGGTTGGGGTATTCATTGCGCGCGATCGCGAATGCACCGAGATCCTCAGCAACAAGACCGGCGCGAGAATGCTCGCTCTTCCTGAGGGCAGCAATTCCTCCAAGACCGGTCCGAATGCCGGCGCTCTGCCGTTCAAGGTGTATGCCGGCGGCAGGGAACTCGCGAGCCACGAGCTGCCCATGCAGAGGTGCGCGCGCCTCGGCACGCCCATCCACGGCGAGGAAATGGAAATTGTCTTCACGGACGGGCGGACGACGACGCTGCACGAGTCCGTGTCGCCCCTCTTCGATGGTAATGGCAGCGTGCGCGGATGCGTCGGCGTGTTCGTCGACATAAGCGAGCGCAAGCAGACCGAGCGGCAGAAGAATCTTTTCATCGACGAACTCAATCATCGCGTGAAGAATACGCTCGCGATCGTGCAATCCATTGCCTCCCAGACACTTCGGCAGACGAATGAGCCGAAGGCATTCAACAGCGCATTCGTCGGGCGTCTCGATGCACTGGCGCGCGCCCATTCGCTGCTGACGACAGCGCTTTGGGAAGGCGTCGATCTCGCTGATCTCGTCGCGATGGCGCTCTCCCCCTTCGAGAACTTCAAGGGACAGGTGGCAGTCCAGGGGCCATCCATCATGATCAGGCCCAATGGCGCGGTGACCCTGGCGCTGGTGCTACACGAGCTGGCGACAAATGCCGCAAAGTACGGCGCGCTGAGCACAACGTCCGGCAAGGCCGCCATTTCCTGGACCAACAATGCCGGATCGATCGAGTTGCGCTGGTCCGAGGTCGGCGGCCCTCCTGTCGGCGAGCCCGCACGCAAGGGGTTCGGCAGTCGCCTCATCGCGGCAAGCGCGTCGCAACTCGGTGGCGCCGCCAACGTCACATACGCGCAGGATGGGGTGAAGGCGACGCTGGCGTTCCCGCTGGATCCGCCCTGACCGCCACCGGATACGATTGGTCCCTGTCCGCATTCGAACCGGCGATATAGGCGCTAAAAGCAACCCTTATCTCAGTTCCGGGGTTAATACCTATGTTCGCGCGGCCGTCGGTGCCGTCAAACTGTGTGGACGTGGTTGATCACTCAGTCAGCTCGTGCAACGGCCAATGACGGCCGGCGAGTGCAGCCTCCATATGTTTACGTGCTCCATCATTTCGTCGCGGTTGCGTGGCTTCACATGCCAGGAGCGGCATTATCGCCGCGTCCTCGCGGGCGTCCTTCGGGAGTTTCAGCTTTGCCTGAATCCAAAGCGCGATTGTGTTCGATTGCTACTGCCGTACCCGAGTACATAATGACCCAGGATGAGGTCGCAGATCGCACGCGGCGCATGTTCGGCCTGCGCATGCCGGAGTTCGAGCGCCTCGCCCCTGTGTTCGAGAATGCTGGCATCGCTCGTCGCCATGCCGTGCGCTCCGGCGAATGGTACGAGCAGGATCGGTCTTGGCCCGAACGCACCGAGGTGTACCTTTCCGAAGCCAAACGATTGCTCGTTTTGGCATCGCGCCGCGCGCTTGCAAAAGCTGGCCTGTCTGGCGCGGATGTCGATTGCGTGGTCACCGTGTCCTCGACCGGCATCGCAACGCCGAGTTTGGAGACGCGCGCCGCCGCGGCATTGAACTTGCGTCCCGACGTCTCGCGCGTCCCCGTGTTCGGCTTGGGGTGTGCCGGTGGTGTTACCGGCCTTTCGATTGGCGCGCGTCTCGCCGAAGCACACCCCGGCACCAACGTCCTCGTGGTCGCTGTCGAGTTATGCTCGCTAGCAGTCAGGCTCGACAAGCTGATCAAAGCCAACATCGTGGCGCTCGCGCTGTTCGGCGACGGCGCTGCGGCGGCCGTCATTCGAACGGATGTGCGCGGTTGCGCTCGAATTACTGGAGCGGACGAATACACTTGGCCCGATACGCTCGACATCATGGGCTGGGATGTCGATGAGCAGGGATTTGGCGTCATATTCGATCGCTCGATCCCACCATTCGCCCTCGAGCATTTGCGCCCTGCAGTCGGGCACATTCTTCAGCGCCAAGCCCTCGCGCGCGACGACATCGATCGTTTTATCTGCCACCCCGGCGGCGCCAAGATCGTCGAGGCAATCGAGAGCGGACTTTCACTGGAGACCGGCTCACTCGATCATGAGCGCGCCATACTGGCCCACTTCGGCAACATGTCCGCGCCGACAGCACTGTTCGTACTGGAGCGCGCATTGGCAGCAGGTCTGCCTTCACGCTCGATGCTCATGGCATTCGGGCCGGGCTTCACGCTGAGCACGGTAACGCTCGAAGGAGTTCCAGCCTGATGCCGGAGTGGCTTCATTTCGATACTCTCGCCGTCACTGTGCTTGCGCTCGTCACGCTACAGCGGCTCGCGGAGCTCGTTTATGCCCGCTCCAACGAGGCGCGTCTCAAGCAGATTGGTGGCGTGGAGCATGGCGCATCACATTATCCGTTGATCGTCGCCCTGCACACGGCGTGGCTGGCCGGACTTTGGCTCATGGCACACGGCGTACATCCCCACTACGGCTGGCTCGCCGTATTCCTGCTCCTGCAGGCCACGCGGGGTTGGGTTCTCTTCACGCTCGGTACACGCTGGACCACGCGCGTCATTGTGTTGCCGGAGACCCCACCGATCCGCAGTGGCCCTTACCGCTTTCTGTCACATCCAAACTATGCCGTCGTCGCCGCCGAGATCTTCGTGCTGCCTATGGCCTTCGGATTCGTTTCTTATGCTTTGATATTCTCTCTGGCGAATGCCGTAGTTCTCGCCATCCGCATCCGCGCCGAGAATGCAGCCCTGCGCGGCGCGCATCCCATGCTCGACGCCACAAGCTGACGCGAAGCACAGCTACCTACGGCTATTCAGTCGGGATCTTCGTGTTGATGATCGGCGTGAGCACGCCGTTCACATGATACTTGTGGCATGTCAGGCAGTCTTGTCGCGCCATGTTGCTCGTGTGGCAGGACTGGCAGAGCTCCTTCTTCACGCTGCCGAAGTTTGATGCGGAGCTCTGCGGATTGCCCTGCTCGTAGCTTTTCAGATAGAGGCGCTCTTTCTCGAGACTATGGCACGTCAGGCAACCACGGTTCTCCATGATGCCGAAATGCGGCTCGTGGACGAACTGTGTGAAACGCCCCTGCCTGCTTTCGACCTTGGGCGGCGAGAAATTCACCATGCGCCCTTTGCCCTGCAAATCGTCGACGCTGTGGCACTTCGTGCATGAGCCCTGAGCGTCCTTGCT
>JAEYYJ010000313.1 GCA_023430845.1 Pseudomonadota bacterium | reverse complement strand
CGCGCGACGACGGGCGGGCCTGCGACGAACATCGCCGAAGTCTTCTTCGTCATCAGCGAGTAGTGGCTCGCTGAAACCTGCGCCGCACCGAGCCCGGCGACCGATCCGAGCCCGAGCGCCACGACGGGCACCAGGCCAAGATTATCGGCGAGATACTTGTAGCGCATGGACGATCCGCCGAGCCCGCCCGGCAGATTGGCGCGGCCCGTCGTCTCGATGGTTTTAACCGAGCCACCACCGCCCGAACCTTCAATGATGCGAATGATGGGCAAGCGCAGCTCGTTGGCCATGCGCTCGCCAATCACCGTCTTTTCGGGGATCGTCGCATCCGCTGAGCCGCCGCGCACAGTGAAGTCGTCGCCGCTGACGATGACAGGACGGCCGTCGATCCTCGCACGTCCAGTGATGCGATTCGATGGCGTCACGCGAACGAGATTGCCCGCGTCATCATACTCGGCGAGCCCCGTGAGCGAGCCGATCTCGTTGAATGATCCGGGATCCACGAGGCGGCCGACACGCTCGCGGATGGTCAGCTTGCCGTCGCGATGCTGACGGTCGACCTTCTCGGTGCCGCCCATCTCCTTGGCGAAATGTTCGCGCTGTCTGAGTTCGTCCAGCTCGCTCTGCCATCCCTGCGGCGGCGCCACGCCACCCGCATCGTCCTTGGGCATTCGCTTCACTCCCTGCCGCGGCTTCTTCGGCCGGGCACTCGTTGTTCCGTTGACGGCAAGATTAGCGAGCCCCGACGGAGCGGGCCAGCCTCATTGAGGCCGCAGGGTTTCCGCATCGCAGCGGTAGTCCCGCCAGAAGGTCGCCTTCTCGTGACGGTAGACGGCTAGGAGAGCGCGATGCCGCGCCAGCTCGTATGTCCAGTGACGGGCGAGGCCCCGCCGGCGCTCGGCTTCGAGAAAATGTGCGAGCTTGGCGATCAGGGCCGCCCGACCATAGAATGAGCGGTCCGCGAGTTCGGACGGCGCCGCGGCCATGAGCCAAGGCAATGACCTCAGATGACGCGGCAGACCGTCCATGGCCCGATCGTGCGCCCGCCGGCACCAGCGGGGACAAGTCGGTCAGCGAAATGTTTGCAGCGGAGGATCCGCCATGTCGATGGACTGGGACGAGGCGAAGCACAAGATGATGAAGGGCGCCCAGGTCGGCGAGAGCCTCGACGCTTTGTCGATCTCCGATCTCGAAGCACGCATCGCGGCTTTCGAAGCGGAGATCGTCCGCGTCCGCGCCGAGATCACGCGCAAAAAGGCGCACGAGGCCGCCGCCGCAAGCCTGTTCAAGCGGTAGGGCGCGCCTCACCACCCCTTGAAGGGCGTGTCGGGCGTCGGCGTCAGCGGCGGCTTGGCCTCCTTGTAGGCGAGCAGATTATCGACCGTGAGCTGGCCCATCTTGTCGCGCGTGAACTGCGAGCCGGAGCCGACATGCGGCAGCAGCGTCACGTTGTCGAGCTCCAGAAACGCCGGATCGATCTTCGGCTCGTTGAGGTACACGTCGAGCCCGGCGCTATGGATCGTGCGATTCTTCAGTGCGGCGATCAGGTCCGGCTCATTGACGACGGAACCACGCGCGACATTGATGACGATGCCGCGAGGGCCGAGCGCTTCGAGCACGGCGGTGTTGATGAGGCCCTGCGTCGCCGGACCGCCCGGCAGTATTGCGATCAGCGTATCCACGTCCCGCGCCATGGCGACGAGATCGTCATAGAAGGGATAGGGCACATCCGCCTGCTTCTTGCGGCCGAAGTAGCTGATCGGCATGCCGAAGCCCTCGAGCCGGCGTCCGATCGCCTTGCCGATGCGCCCGAAGCCGATCATGCCGACATGACGATCGCGCAGCGAGGCGGTGTAGCGAAATTCGCCTTTGCTCCAGTCGCCCGAGCGGAGATAAGCCTCGGCATAGTTGAACTCGCGCACGGTCGAGATGAGCAAGCCGACCGCCATGTCGGCGACCTCCTCATTGAGCACTTCCGGCGTGTGCGTGATGACGACGCCCTGCGCTTTCGCAGCCGCCACGTCGATACTGTCGTAACCGACGCCGTAATTGCTGATGATCTTCAGGTTGGGCATCCGCTTGATCATGTCAGCGGTGGTCGGGACGTTGGTCAGCGCGCCCGTGCACACACCCTCGATGCGCGGACCTACCTCGGCGAACAGGCGGTCCCAGTCGGAAACCTTGTTCAGCCAATGCACTTCGAAGGCTTCGTCGATCTGGCGGGTGACGAGTGGCATCATCCAGCCGGTTGAAATGATTGCGGGCTTCGACATGGAAAGAGTTCGGCTCCCTGGGAAATGAAGGCCCCGATCGGCCATGGGACAGAGCCGTGAGCATCGCACCGCCGCCATAGGGTGACAACCCTTTGAGCAAAGCTCCTCCCCGCCGCATTTTTCGGCACGCGCCGCGTGCCGCGCCCTCACCAGTTGCGCGCGTCGCCGCGATTATGGTTAATTGAGCATATCGATCGCCGCGTGAGGGCCCGATGGGCACTTGGTGCGGGGCTGAGTGCGTGGCGAATTCGGGCAGGAAGGTCCTTCCGTAACTGGGAGGACCTTGTTGTTTCTGGGCGCGATTCCTGCTGACAATCTGCCAGGAGAAAGCACGCGCACATGAACGATCACACCTACGACGTCGCCATTATCGGCGGAGGACACAACGGCCTCACCTGCGCCGCCTATCTCGCACGCGCCGGGCTGAAGGTCGTGGTGCTGGAAGCGCACGATGTCGTCGGCGGCGCGGCCGTGACGGAAAGCTTCGCGCCGGGCTTTCGCAATTCCGTCGCCTCCTACACCGTCAGCCTGCTCAACCCGAAGGTCATTCGTGACCTGGAGCTCGCGCGCCACGGCCTGCGCGTGGTCGAGCGTCCCGTCGCAAACTTCTGGCCGGTCGATGGCGAACGCGGTCTGCTCATGCCCTATGGGCTCGCCAAGCGGCAGCACGCCATTGCGCAGTTCTCAGCCCGCGATGCCGAGCGCCTGCCGGCCTATGACGCCGCGCTCGAGCGTGCGGCCGATCTCCTGCGCGACCTCGTGTTGCGCACGCCGCCTAATGTCGGCAGCGGCATCGCCGAACTTGTCCGAAACGCCGGACTTGCGCGGCGCCTGCGTGGCCTCGATGTGGAAGGCTGGCGCCTCGTCACGGATCTCTTCGCCAAGAGTGCCGCCGATTTTCTCGACCAGTGGTTCGAGAGCGAGATCGTGAAGGCGGCCTTCGCCTTCGACGGCATTGTCGGCGCCTATGCCTCGCCGCACACGCCGGGCACTGCTTATGTCCTGCTGCATCATTGCTTCGGCGAGGTGAACGGCAAGCCGGGCGTATGGGGGCATGCCGTCGGCGGCATGGGTGCGATCTCGGAGGCGATTGCAGCCTCCGCTCGCGCCGCGGGCGCGGAAATCCGCACGCAGGCGCGCGTCGCCAAGCTGCGCATGGCCGGTGGATGGGTTGCTGGTGTCGTGCTGGAGAACGGCGAGGAAATCCGCGCCCGCGCCGTCG
>JAEYYJ010000294.1 GCA_023430845.1 Pseudomonadota bacterium | reverse complement strand
GCATCGGAGCGCCAGACGGCCCCAACGCAGGCGTCTCCACCGCAACCCTTCTCGGCACCCTACCTCCTATCCTGCCTGCCGGCACGTATCGTCTCGGTGACGCGACAGCCTGCGATCCGACCATGGCTGTCATTGCCTGGGGCCTCGGTGCTTATTCCTTCCGCCGCTACAAGGCGAACGGATCTCGCAAGAGTGCGGCGCTTGTCATGCCCGAGACGGCTGACATCAAGCGCGCCATCGCGGCCGTCGAAGGCGTGTGGCTCGGGCGTGACCTGATCAACATACCGGCGAACGACATGGGGCCGGCGGAGCTGGAGCTTGCCGCCCGGGCCCTCGGCGCGCGTCACGATGCAACTGTCGACGTCGTGATCGGCGATGATCTCATCGAGAAGAATTTCCCGCTCATCCATGCCGTGGGACGTGCGAGCGCGCGGCAGCCGCGTCTCATCGACCTCGCGTGGGGCCGCGCCGATGCGGTGAAGATCACGCTTGTCGGCAAGGGAATCTGCTTCGATACGGGTGGCCTCGACATCAAGAGCGCGAGCGGCATGCTGCTCATGAAGAAGGACATGGGCGGCGCGGCGGCGGCGCTCTCGCTTGCCCACATGATCATGAGCGCCGGGCTCGATGTGCGCCTGCGCGTGCTGATCCCGGCAGCCGAGAATGCCATTGGCGGCACCGCATTCCGGCCGAGCGATGTGATCCGCTCGCGCGCGGGCTTGACCGTCGAGATCGGCAACACCGATGCCGAAGGCCGACTCGTGCTTGCCGATGCTCTGGCGCTCGCCGATGAGGAAGGGCCCGATCATCTCTTCACGTTTGCCACGCTGACGGGGGCCGCGCGCGTGGCGCTCGGCCCCGATCTATCGCCCTTCTTCTGTGATGATGAGGGCCTCGCGAGCGAGATCGGCGCCGCCGGCGCGGCCGTCGCGGATGCCGTCTGGCGGCTGCCGATGACCACGCCCTACGAGTCCTGGCTCGAGAGCAACGTCGCGGACATGAACAATGTCGGCGAGGGCGGTTTCGCGGGCGCGGTGGTGGCTGCGATCTTCCTCAAGCGCTTCGTCAAGCAGGCACGTACGTTCGCACATTTCGATATCTACGGCTGGCGGCCGTCGCCGCGCGCGCTTGGCCCCAAGGGCGGCGAGCCGCACGCTGCGCGCGCCGTGTTCGAGGTTGTGCGCCGTATAGCCGGCAGTTGAGGGGGCAGGCATGAGCCAATCGCCGCTCGATCCGCGCCGCAATGCCTGTCGTGATGATCTCGCGGATGTGCGCCTGCAGGGGCGCGTGACGGCGGGCCGTTTCATCGAGGGGCGCACGGGGCAGGTGCGCGTCGCGATTGCGCCTGTGTTCGGCACGCCGGATGCGGGCGCCGCGCTGACAACGCAGCTTCTGTTCGGCGAGAACGTGCGCGTTTTCGAAGAGAAGGACGGTTGGGCCTGGCTGCAAGGTGATGTCGATGGCTATGTCGGCTATGCGCCCGCGGCTGCCATTGGCCACGAGGTGCGTGCGCCGACGCATCGTATTGCGGCGCTGTCGACGCCGGCACTGGGGCGACCGGAAGTGAAGTCGCCGCCGCTGGTCGATCTCCCCATGGGCGCGCGTCTCACGGTCGAGCGCGAGGAGAATGGCTTTGCCGTCCTGGCGATCGGCGCGTTCGTGCCGATGCAGCATCTAGTGCCGATCGACACGCAAGCAACGGATTTCGTCGCTGTCGCGGAGCAGTTCCTCGGCGCGCCGTATTTGTGGGGCGGACGTACGCGCGCTGGGATCGATTGCTCAGGTCTGGTGCAAGTCGCGATGCAGACAACGGGTGTGAGTGCGCCGCGCGATAGCGATATGCAACTTGCGGAGATCGGCAGCGCGCTGGAGATCGGCGCTGATCTCGCAGGCTTGCGCCGCGGTGATCTCGTGTTCTGGCGCGGGCACGTCGGCATCATGAGGGATGCCGCGCACATGCTGCACGCCAATGCTTTTCACATGCGCGTTGTTGCCGAGCCGCTCGCGGAAGCCGTCGCGCGGATCAAGGCCGCAGGCAGCGACATCGTCGGCGTGCGGCGGGCGTAAGTTCGCGGCGGGCGCCCGTATACAAAGGCGGGTGGGTTCGGGGGGGTGTCCCTCCCGATTGGGGTGCGGGGACTAGTCCCCGCTCGCGAAGCGACCAAGCACTACCGCCGATACGGCAGATACCACTGATCGTCGCGCGTCATGGCGCTGGGCTTGGTGCCCATGACGAGCCAGCGCTCGGCCTTCCATATCTGTCCGTCGGCGAGCCGTATCTCGGTCTCGATAGCAAGCACGAGCCCGGTCATCGTGCTCGATTTGGTGCGCGTGAGTACGTGTCCGGCGGAAATGGCCTCGGCCATCGCAGGAAGGCGGTCCAACTCATCGCTCGTGCGATGCTCGTAGGTTTCCGGCCCGATCGCGAGATCGCAGGTCTGGCGCTGATGGATGATGATTTCGATCGGGCAGGCGCCGGCGATATGAGGCTTCACAGTAAGCCGCCAGAAGCTCGCGCCGGTTTCCTCCTCGATGTCCGCACAATCGGCGATTGCGCGGTGCCATTGCTGGAGGGCGGCGATCGTGCGATCGCGCTTTGCCCGATACACATCATCGGGGAGCATGGCTGGCGCGCCCTCCATGCCGGCTCAACCTGGCGTGGCGGCCGCGCGTGCGGCGGCCTTGCGGGCGATCTCGATGCGATAGGCGCTGGCAGGATACGTGCCGAGAATGCGCAGTTCGGTCGAGAAGAATGAAAGCTCTTCGAGTGCCAGGCGAACGGAGCGGTCCGTCGGATGTCCCTCGATGTCGGCGTAGAACATCGTGGCCACGAACTCGCCGTTCACTTGATAGGACTCGAGCTTGGTCATATTGACGCCGTTCGTGGCGAAGCCGCCCATGGCTTTGTAGAGAGCGGCCGGCACGTTGCGCACATTGAAGATGAAAGTTGTGACGACAGGGCCGTTGCCGGGCTCGGCGTCCTCAGGCTCGCTCGAGAGCACGACGAAGCGCGTCGTATTGTGTTTTGCGTCCTCGACATCCTCGGCAAGGATATCGAGGCCATAGATATCGGCCGCGATGCGCGGCGCGAGTGCGGCGCGCGTGCGATCGCCCCACTCGGCGACTTGCCGGGCGGCCCCTGCTGTGTCGCCCGCGATATGCGCCTTGAGATTGTGCTTGCGGATGATGTTGCGGCACTGGCCGAGCGCGTGAACGTGGCTGTAGACGTCGGTGATGTCCGCCATTGTCGTGCCCTTGAGGGCCATGAGCTGGAAGCGGATCGGCAGAAAGTGTTCGCCGACGATATAGAGCCCCGACTGCGGCAGCAGATGGTGGATGTCGGCGACGCGGCCCGCGAGCGAGTTCTCGATCGGGATCATCGCGTAGCGCGCCTCGCCCGATTTCAGGGCTCCGATGGCGTCCTCGAAAGTCGGGCACGGGAGCGGTTCGTGGCCCGGAAAGACCTCGTTGCAGGCGAGATGCGAATTGGCACCGGGCTCGCCCTGGTAGGAGATGCGGTGACGCTCGGTGGCATTCGACGAGGTTTCCGGCCGGGGGGCCGTCGTGCCCGCCGCGGTGGAGGACTTCTTGGGCGACATGGTGTGAGCCAGACTGGGAGTGAGCCGGAAAAGTGGATTCAGGCCGGGGCGAGAAGGCGCCGGGCCCTCTCGAGATCGGCCGGAGTATCGACACCCAGGGGGACCGTGTCAACGAGCGCCACGTCGATGCGCATTCCCGCTTCCAACGCCCTAAGCTGTTCAAGACGCTCACGTTGTTCGAGCGGGGCCGGGGGCAGCGCGACGAACCGCTCGAGGGCCGAGCGCGTGTAGGCATACATGCCGATGTGATGATAGAGGGCGCCGTCGCCACTCGGCGCGCTGGCGCGCGTGAAATAGAGCGCACGCTGGCGATTGGGCCCGATGGGGGTGCCGACTGCCTTGACCACATTGGGGTTGATCCGCTCCTCCTCGACCGTGATTTCGCACGCCAGCGTTGCGATGTCGGCACTGGGCTCGGCCTTGAGCACTTCGAGGCAGGATCGGATGAGGCGGGGTTCTATGGTCGGCAAGTCGCCCTGGACGTTGACGATGAAAGGCAACGTGCGGTCGGGATCGAGGCTCTGCACGGCCTCGAAAATGCGGTCCGTGCCGTTCTGGTGATCAGTCCGCGTCATTTGTGCTTCTCCGCCGGCGGCGCGGATGGCTGCGGCAATCTCGTCGCTGTCGGTGGCAACGACAACGCGGCCGAGTTCGGCCTCCATGGCGCGGCGCCATACGTGCACGATCATCGGCACGCCGTGGATATCCGCGAGTGGCTTGCCTGGAAGGCGGGTCGAGGCCATGCGGGAAGGAATGACGATCAGGGCGCCGCTCATGGATATCGGAACTCCGTTGAGAACGGTCCTAAAGAAGTGACAATTGGTCTCGGCTTGTCCTCGTAGAACAAGAGCCGTTCAGGTTGCAAGCATCGGGGGAACGCCTATATTGGCGCCCGTTCTGGTGTGGTGATCGAGAAATTCGCCGGGTTTCGCGGCACGGTATCGTGCGTATTCCTCGATCTTCGTCACTCTAGCAAGATCATAATTCTAGTGCCCCTTTTGCTTCCGCAGTTCGCTCGCGGCATATGCGGCGAGGTTCGGCGAATTGCGGAATCGGAGCACTAGAGGGAAGCCGGACCCCGGTGAACACCGGGAACGATGGGGCAGCGCGACAAAGATGAACTCATTCGAGCTCAACAAGATTGCTGGTGCGGTGCTTGCGGCGCTGCTGATCATCTTCGGGGGTCGGACGTTCCTCGAAATCGTGGATCAGCCACGTAAGGTCGAGAAGGCGGGTTACACGCTGCCCATGCCGAAGGGCGGTCCGGCGGGCGCCGCGGCGCCGGCTGCTGCTGCGTTTGATTTCTCCAAGGAAATTCAGCCGCTGCTCGCTAAGGCGAGCGCTGACGGCGGCAAGGACGCGTTCAAGAAGTGCGTGTCGTGCCATACTGTCGACAAGGGCGGAAAGAACGGCACCGGTCCGAATCTCTACGGCATTGTTGGCCGCGAGGTCGGTAAGCACGAAGGGTTCAATTTCTCGCCTGCCCTGAAAGAGAAGGGCGGTGTCTGGGACTGGGCTCACCTTGCGGCCTATCTGCATTCGCCGCGTACGGAAATCCCGGGTAACCGCATGGCGTTTGCGGGCATGCCGGACAACGCGGAACTGGCGGATATGCTCGCTTATCTGCGCACCCTTTCGGATTCGCCGGTAGCGTTGCCCAACTAGGTGCCGTTGGACCGCCATCCAGTCGACCGGCCTGGCTCGAATGCGGCGTCATCGCCAGCGAATGCGCGCCTCGGTTGTGGATGGACGATTGTTAACTTGGCAGAAGGTCATGGGTTTCCCATTTTCCGGCCGTCCAGTGTAGTCTGGGCGGGCACGGCGCGTTCGTCCGTCCGCCTGCAGCGCGTCGTACAATGAGGCGTGATTCATGGGTCGGAATGGTGTGAGCGAGGCCACGAGGGGCCGCGTAGGTTCTTGTCTAGCTGCGGCGCTGGCTCTGGCTTTCGGCGCGGTTGTGCTGCCGAGTATGAGCCGCTCCGATCCGACAGCATCGCCCCAGCATGCCATCTCGTTACTGGGCGCCCCCCGCTACAAAGCGGATTTCAAGCACTTCGACTGGGTCGACCCCGCTGCCCCGAAAGGCGGCCGCGTGCGGCTCCGCGCGATCGGCACCTACGACTCGCTCAACCCTTTCGCCCAGAAGGGTTTGCCGGCGGTGTGGTCGAACGTGATCCACGACACGTTGATGGCCGAGAGCCTCGACGAGCCCGCGACGGAATATGGTCTGGTTGCCGAATGGGTTTCCCATCCACCGGACTTCAGCTCGGCGACGTTTTCTATCCGGCCCGAGGCGCGCTTTCACGACGGCCGCCCGATCACGCCGGACGATGTGGTCTTCTCGCTGACGGCACTGAAGAAATCGAGCCCCCGCTATCAGATCTACTTCAAGAACGTCGCGCGCGCCTTGGTGTCGGGCGAGCGGACGGTCACCTTCGAGTTCGATGTGAAGGGTAATCGCGAGCTGCCGATGATTGTCGGCAGCCTGCCTGTGCTTGCGAAGCACTACTGGCAAGGCAAGGACGCGAACGGGGAACCTCGCGACATCGCACGTGGCTCGACGGAGGTTCCGCTCGGCTCCGGCCCCTACCGCATCAAGAGTGCCGATATCGGCCGCTCGATCGTTTACGAACGCGCTGAGGATTGGTGGGCGCGCGATCTGCCGGTGACGCGAGGGCAATGGAACTTCGGCGAAGTGCGCTTCGAATATTTCCGCGACTCCGTCCCGGCTTTCGAGGCTTTCAAGGCCGGACAGCTCGATTTCTGGGCCGAGACCAGCGCGAAATCATGGGCCATGGCCTATGACTTCGATGCCGTGCGGCGGGGTCTCGTAAAGCGCGACGAATGGCAGATCGACCTGGTCACCCCCATGCAGGGCTTTGCCTTCAATCTGCGCCGGCCACAGTTCCAGGATTGGCGCGTGCGCCATGCCTTCAATCTCGCCTTCGACTTCGAGTGGGCGAGCAAGAACATCCTCTTCGATCAGTACAAGCGGGTCGGCAGTTACTTCGAGAATTCGGAGCTCAAGGCGACCGGCCTGCCGACGGGCCGAGAGC
>JAEYYJ010000293.1 GCA_023430845.1 Pseudomonadota bacterium | reverse complement strand
AGCCGTCGCGCGCAACGTCGACAAGCTTCAGTGCATCACCGCCGAACCCAGTGGTGATGAGTTGGATGCCGCGTCGCCGGACGGCATCGATGACGCGGACGGCCTCGGCACCATCGGCATTTACGACCGCCGTGCCATCGTCAGGCAGAAGTTCGGTGAAGAGCCGCAGCTTAGCCGCGAGATAGGCATCGAGCGTCGGATGATAATCGAGGTGGTCGCGCCCCAGATTCGTGTAGGCCGCCGCGGAAATACGCACACCGTCGAGACGATGCTGATCAAGACCGTGCGATGACGCCTCTAAGGCGACATGCGTGATGCCGTCACCCGCGAGTTCGTCGAGCGTCGCGTGCAACGAGATCGGATCGGGCGTCGTGAGCGAACCGTAGACAGCGCCATCAGGACGCACGAGACCGATCGTGCCGACCGACGCTGCCGAGCGACCGAGCAGCATCAAAAGCTGACGCGTAAAATCAGCGATGGATGTCTTGCCGCTGGTCCCCGTGACGGCAAGCATGTGCGCCGGTTGACGCGAATGATGGCGCGCCGCTGCGAGCGCCAACGCACGGCGCGGCTCGCGTGCGCGCAGAACGGGAACATGCGCGGGCGCATCGATCGCGGCCCCTTCAGCGGCGAGGATCGCGACCGCACCTTTGGCCAGGGCATCGGCAATGAAGCGCGCGCCATCCGTGCGGCTGCCCGCCAGCGCAGCAAACAGAAAACCGGGCTTGACCATCCGGCTGTCCGCGGTGAGGCCGGCGATACCGATCGCTCGGGCACTCACCGGCAGCGCCACGTCGTCCGGTACGATTTCAGAAAGCAGCATCACCCCGCCTCGCTCGCTGCAGCGCGCGCCCCTCTCGGGCTTCTGTAGGTCTAGGAGGGGAGTGCGTCAAACGCGAGGCTTGCGGAAGACGTGGATCAATCCACGAAAAGCCCCGAAATAAAATCGCGGAGCAACGGCCAAGCCGTGCTCCGCTGAAATTATGGCGCCAGTACGCAACACCTGAAATCCGGCGCTGAAGCCATATTGCCATGACAGATGTTACGAATGTGCGAACGTCGCGAACTTGGTAAACGCGGCGGGCACTCAGGCAGCCGCGAGACGGCCCTCGACCCAGCGGCGTAGCATCTGGTCGAGCCATGAATGCACACGCGGCGCATGAATGAGATGCGCGGCGAGCTGATCCTGGCGATGGTGCGCACCGCGCATCAGTAGACGCACGGGGTTCGACCCGGACCAACTGTTGATCTGCGTGTGCATGATCTCGGGATGGAACTGAACACCGAGCGCCGCAGGCCCGTAGAGGAACGCTTGATTTGCGAACGCGCCGTCCGACGTCGCCAGCAGGTCGGCCCCATTCGGCAGCTCGAAACCTTCGCGATGCCATTGATAAAGGCGCTCCGGAAGCGTGCCGAGCACGCGACCCTGATCGATCTGCTGCACCGCGTGATACCCGATCTCGACGCGGCCATGATTGCAGCAATCGACGCGCGCGCCGAGATGGTGCGCGAGCATCTGCGCGCCGAGGCAGATGCCGAGATAAGGCTTCTGCTCCTTCAATACCACGCCGAGCCAGTCGATCTCGCGCTTGATAAAATCGAGGTTGTCGTTTGCGCTCTGCGCGCCGCCGAAAATCACGGCGCCCGTGTGATGCGCGAGTGTCGCCGGCAGCGGGTCGCCTTCGAATGGCCGGCGGATGTCCAGCGGATACCCGTTCTCGACGAACCATCGGCCGACATGGCCAGGCTTGGCGCCGGGCATATGCAGGACGATGACGACCGGCTTCTTCTCGGTCGGCCGGGCTGTGGCGGCATCGATGCCATGGCCATCGAGCGGCGCTTCGCGGGTCGGTTCGGCGTCGAGCATCATCGCTTCATCGGTTGCGCGGATAGAAGAGAATACCCTGGATGATCACGGAAATTCTGTGCGGCATGAGTCGTAAAGATAGTGCCAGAATATTGTTCAGGAAACCGGGCACGACGACGCGGAAGCCCAAATTGTGGGCTGTCACTGCCCAACGGACGACCGTCTCCGGCGCCAGCGACGGGATCAGCCACCGGTAGAGGTCGCCGTCGGCGCCCATCTTATCGTGAAAGCGCGTACGCACGGGTCCGGGCGCAACGGCTGTGATCCGCACGCCATCTCGCGCGACCTCTGCCGCCACGGCCTCCGATAGCGAGAGCACGTAGGCACGGCTCGCATAATACGTGGCCTGATAGGGGCCGGGCGCGAAAGCCCCGAGCGAGGCGAGGTTGATGATGCCGCCGCCGCCTCGCGCTCGCATGCCGGGGAGCACATGGTGCATCAGGCGGGTCGGCGCCGCGGTGTTGGTCGCGAGCAGCCGCTCGATATCGCCCGCAGGGAGATCGTGGAAGGCGCCCGAGAGGCCGATGCCGGCGTTGTTGACCAGCAGCTCACAGTGGGCGCCCGCCGCCGCGAGTGCATCGTCGATCGCGCCCGGTGCATCGAGAGCCATCAGATCCTGGGCGAGCGGCGCGGCGCGGACGGCGTGCGCGGCACGAAGCTCCTCCGCCAGGCGCACGAGCGGCTCCGGCCGGCGCGCGATCAACAGGAGATCGCGCCCGCGCGCCGCGTAGTATTGGGCGAAGGCGCGACCGATGCCCTCGGAGGCGCCCGTGATCACGACCATGGGTCGCGTCGCCGGTGCGCTTCCGGGAGCGTCGGCGCTCAATTCACGCGCTCGATCGCGACTGCCGTCGCTTCACCGCCACCGATGCAGAGCGAGGCGATGCCCTTGGTCTCGCCGCGCTTCGCCATGGCATTGATCAGCGTCACGATGATACGGGCACCGGATGCGCCGACCGGATGACCGAGCGCGCACGCGCCGCCGTGAATGTTGACCTTGTCGTGCGGCAGGTCGAGGTCGCGCATGGCGGCCATGGTCACGACTGCGAATGCCTCGTTGATCTCGTAGAGGCCGACATCCTTGGCAGCCCAGCCGGCTGCTTCGAGCACCTTCTTCATGGCGCCGATCGGAGCCGTGGTGAACCACGCCGGGGCCTGCGCATGGCTCGCCTGTGCGACGATGCGCGCGAGCGGCTGCAGCTTGCGGCGCTTGGCCTCGCTCTCGCGCATGAGAATGAGCGCGGCGCCGCCATCCGAGATCGAGCTGGAATTGGCGGGCGTGACCGTGCCGCCATCGCGGAAGGCCGGCTTCAGCGTGGGGATCTTCGAAGGATCGGCCGTGAAAGGCTGCTCGTCGCGGATCACTTCAACCGCGCCCTTGCGCGACTTCACGGTGACCGGGACGAGCTCATTCGCGAAAGAGCCGTCCTCGTTCGCGGCCTTGGCGCGGCGCAGGCTCTCGATGGCATAGGCATCCTGCTGCTCGCGCGTGAACTGATAGTGCTGAGCGGTATCCTCGGCATAGGTGCCCATGAGACGGCCCTTGTCGTAGGCATCCTCGAGGCCATCGATGAACATGTGGTCGTAGGCCTGCGTGTGGCCGAGGCGCGCGCCCGAGCGCATCTTCGGCAGGATGTACGGCGTATTGGTCATGCTCTCGAGCCCGCCCGCGATGATCACATCCTTGGGGCGCGCGTGCAGGGCCT
>JAEYYJ010000285.1 GCA_023430845.1 Pseudomonadota bacterium | reverse complement strand
GGTCCCTGCGACACGATCGTCCCTCGACCGTTGACCAGCGCGGCGGGCATGGTGGAGTGCCACCTCTATGACGACGACGTGAAGAAGGAAGCTGCCGAATGAGTGGGAGCCGCACCGGTGCCATCGCCCGCGCCGAGCAATATGTCGACAGTGGAAATTTTGAGCGCGAGCTCGCCGAGCGCGTCGCCGTGCGCACGGAGAGCCAACGCTTTCCTGATCCGAAGGCAGTTGCCGAATGCCATCGCTATCTCAATGAGCATATGACTCCGGCCTTCGAGGCCATGGGCTTTTCCCTCAAGTCGTATGAAAATCCATTCTCCGGCCAGGGGCCGGTGCTGCTCGCGACGCGCATCGAAAACCCCGATCTGCCCACCGTACTCGGCTATGGTCATGGTGATGTCGTGCACGGCATGGACGAGCGCTGGACGAGGGGCAAAGGCCCCTGGATCACGGCGCGCGACGGCGATCGCCTGTACGGTCGTGGGACGGCCGACAACAAGGGGCAGCACACGCTCAACATGGCAGCGCTCGCCGCCGTCATGGCCGAACGCGGCGGCTCGCTCGGCTTCAATGCCAAGTTCATCATCGAGACCGGTGAGGAAGCAGGCTCCAAGGGCCTGAAGGAGCTCGTCCGCGCCAACAAGGCGGATTTCGCCGCCGACGTTCTGATCGCCTCGGATGGCCCGCGCGTGAAGCAGGATCGGCCTACGATATCGCTCGGCTGCCGCGGCGCGCTGAATTTCGATCTCGTCGTCGACCTGCGCGAGGGCGGCCATCACTCGGGCAACTGGGGCGGCCTGATCGCCAATCCCGGCTTCATCCTCGCGCACGCGCTGGCCTCAATCGTCGGACCAAAGGGCGAGTTGCTCGTCGAGGCGCTTAAGGCACCGCCCATGTCGCGCGCGGTGAAGGATGTACTGGCCGATGTCGAGATTGACGGCGGCGACAAGGGGCCCGAGGTCGACGAATGGTGGGGCGAGCCGGAATTGCGGCCTGCCGAGCGTGTGTACGCGGCCAATACGTTCAACATCCTGGCCTTCACGACGGGAACGCCCGAGCGGCCCGTGAATGCGATCCCGCCCAAGGCGGTCGCCAACTGCCAGCTCCGCTTCGTGGCTGGCACAAACATCGACCAGATCATCCCGGCCGTGCAGTCTCATCTCGCTGCAAAGGGACATACGCTGGTGACAGTCGTGCCGCCTCCCGCGGCGAACGACGGCGGGTTCTCGGCAACGCGCACCGAGCCCGATCATCCCTGGGCCGCGTTCGCGACCAACTCGGCACAGCGCTCGACGAACGTGAAACCCGCCATCATCCCGTCTACCGGCGGCTCCATTTGCAACGACATCTTCACCGATGATCTCGGAATGCCGACCATCTGGATCCCGCACTCCTATGCCTCGTGCTCGCAACACGCACCGGACGAGCACATCCTCATGCCGCTCTCGCGAAGCGCCATTCAGCTCATGGCGGGCCTCTACTGGGATATCGGCGAGGGCAAGAGCGTGCCCAAGACCAATTGAGCCCATCACCATGATCCGTGCCGCACTCGCCGCTGTCATGGCCGCGCATCTCGTCGCCATGCCTCTCGACCACGCCCAGGCACAGGCCGCGTGCCCGAGCCCTGCCATCACGCTCTCCCCTGCGCAATGGGATGCCAAGAGCGGCGGACATCCGCTCGCCGGCACCATCATGAAGGGAACCGAGACGCTTAGCCCCGGCGCGGGCGAAGCCTGTGCGGCCGCGCCCATGGAGCAACTGCGCCGCGCTCTGAAAACGCATCTCGAAGCTGGCGGTATCGTCCTGCTCGGCGAGATGCATGACAATGGCGCGCAGCACGCGCTCCGCGCCGCCCTGCTCAAATCGATCGTCACCGAACTCGTCGCAGCCAAGAAGACACCACCGGCACTCGTCTTCGAACATCTGCGCACCGATCAGGCGGCAGCTCTCGAAGCGCGCCCCGAGCCGACCGCCGCCGGAGCCCGCGATCTGCTGAAGCGGCTCGATTGGAAGAACAGCGGCTGGCCGGCAGCCGAGTTGTTCATGCCCATCTTCGAGGTTGCGGTGACGCAGAGCCTGCCCATGCTGCCGGGGCATCCAGCACGCGCGGAAGTGCGCGACGTCGCACGGCGTGGGCTTGAAGCCCTTTCCGCCGATACGGTTTCTCGCCTCGGCCTCGATGTGCCGCTGCCAGACCCGCTCCAGAATGCGCTGCTCGACGAGCTCGAAGCCTCGCACTGCGGGCTCATGCCGCGCACGGCTTTCGGTAACATGGCACTCGCCCAACGCTACCGCGATGCGCACATGGCAGCGGCCTTGGCTGATGCCGTGAAGAAGTACGGCTCGGCGATCCTGTTTGCCGGCAACGGCCATGTCCGAGCGGATCGCGGCGTGCCATGGGATCTTGCGCGCATTGCCCCCGAACGCAAAGTGCTGAGCGTGCTGCTGATCGAAGTCCGCGACGGACGCACCGATGCCGCTTCGTACGTAGACCGCGATCCTCAGGGCAAGCCCGCCGCCGATTTCGTCGTGCTGACGCCGCGCGCCGATCGTCCCGATCCATGCGAAGCCATGCGCGCCCGCTTCAAGAAGAAGTAATAGCGCGGCGCGAGGGCTGGCGGTTCAGGCGAGCCAGCGCTTGCGGCGCTTGTAGTGCTTCACATCGCGGAACGAGGCGCGCTCGCCACCGGCAACGCCGAGATAGAACTCGGCGACATCCGCGTTCTCGCGCAGTGCCTTTGCTTCGCCATCCAGAACGACGCGCCCGGTCTCCAGGATGTAGCCGTAGTTCGCGTACTTGAGCGCCATGTTGGTATTCTGCTCAGCCAGCAGCACCGACACGCCCTGCTCCTCATTGATGCGCTTGGTGATCTCGAAGATCTGCTCGACGAGCTGCGGCGCGAGGCCCATGGAGGGCTCATCCAGCAGCATCATGCGCGGCCGGCTCATGAGCGCGCGGCCGATCGCCGTCATCTGCTGCTCGCCGCCGGAGATATAGCCCGCGAGACTCTGGCGGCGCTCCTTGAGGCGCGGGAAATAGCCGTAGATCATTTCGAGGTCCTGGCGCACTGCGGCGGCGCCATCGCGTCGCGTGTAGGCGCCGGTCAGGAGATTCTCCTCGACGGTCAGATGGCCGAAGCAGTGGCGCCCTTCCATGACGTGGATGAGGCCGCGGCGGACCATCGCATTCGGCGTCAGGCCGTCGACACGCTCGCCCTGGAACTCGATGGCGCCCTTCGTGACCTCGCCGCGCTCGGACTGCAGAAGATTTGAGATGGCCTTGAGCGTCGTCGACTTGCCGGCCCCGTTGGCGCCCAGCAACGCGACGATGCCCCCCGTCGGCACTTCGAGCGACACGCCTTTGAGCACGAGAATGACGTGGTCGTAGATGACCTCGATGTTCTTGATGCTCAGGATCGCAGGCGCGGTTGCGCTCGCAGCGCTTGGCGCAGTGGCGGCTTGGGCGGTCACGCGGCTTAGCTCCTCTGGTCGTTGTGCATGAGGCGGCGGCGCCGCCTCATGCTCTCGTCTGTGGTTAGACGAATGTGCCGATCAGCTTTCCTTGGCGCAGTCGCGCGGTGTGATCTTCTTCTCCGCCGCGTACTTCGCCGAGTACTCGGCGACCATCGGGTCGAGGATCTTGCGGTCGGCAGTGTAGAAGTCCGAGATGATC
>JAEYYJ010000280.1 GCA_023430845.1 Pseudomonadota bacterium | reverse complement strand
ATTGCGATGGAAAAATGCCCCGGCGTGCGATCCGTATCGCCGCCCGCGAGATGCATGCCGAAAGCTCGCTGCGCGGCGCCTAGCCCCTCGGTAAAACGCGCCATCCAATCGCGCTCCGGGGCATCCGTCAGCGAAAGCGCCATGAGATAGACGCGCGGCGTCGCGCCTTTCGCTGCGAGATCGGACACGTTCACCGCGAGTGCCTTCCACGCGATGTCGGCCGGGTCATCATCGGCAAAGAAATGAACACCGGCAACGACAGGATCGGTCTTCAGGACCAATTCACAACCCGCGCTCGGCGCCAGCACCGCGCAGTCGTCCTTGAGCCCCAGCGCGCCCGCAAAACCCGCCGCCAGGGGCGCCAGGAAGGTGCCAACGAGTTCGTCCTCGCCTTCGATGCGCGTCGCCGACACCGGCTTTCCTCCATCCACACTTTGCTCAATCGTACCATGGATTTAGTCACACGCCGCACGATCACCATAGGCAGGCGTGCATCGGGTGTGGCACATCTCGGGGATAATCATCAAAAAACGTCACCCTGGAAACGCCCCACATGACAGCCTTCCCACACCTCACGGCCCCGCTCGACCTCGGCTACATCAAGCTGCCGAACCGCGCCATCATGGGCTCGATGCACACCGGCCTCGAATACATGGACCGGCACATCGAGCGCACTGCGCGTTTCTATGCAGAGCGGGCGAGAGGCGAGGCAGCGCTTATCGTGACGGGTGGTTACTCGCCGAATGCCGATGGCCTGTTCGGCCCGAACGGCCCCGAAGTGAGCCGCCCGGAGCACATACCCGAGCATCGGCAGATCACGTCGGCCGTCCATGCGGAGGGCGGGCGCATTGCACTGCAGATCCTGCACGCCGGCCGCTATGCCAAGCACAAAGGCCTCGTCGGGCCCTCGACGCTCGCCTCACCGATCAACCCGCTGCAACCTCGGCGCATGACGGCCGAAGACATCGAGCGCACGATCGAGGATTTCGCCATCTCGACGGCGCTCGCGCGTGAGGCCGGCTATGACGGCGTCGAGATCATGGCCTCGGAAGGCTATCTTATCAACGAGTTCACGGCTCTGCGCACGAACGACCGCCACGACGATTGGGGCGGTAGTCTCGAGAACCGCCTGCGGCTTCCTGTCGAGATCATGAAGCGCGTGCGTCAGCGCGTCGGCAACGACTTCCTCATCATCTACCGCATTTCATCCATCGACCTCGTCGAAGGGGGCCTGATCGGCGATGAAATCGTCGCGCAGGCGAAGGCCGTCGAGGCGGCGGGCGCGTCGATCCTCAACCAGGGCATCGGCTGGCACGAGGCGCGCATTCCGACCATCGCGCAAAAGGTGCCGCGCGCCGCGTGGACGTTCGCTGCGAAGCGATTGAAGGATGCCGTATCGATCCCGGTCGTTGCATCCAACCGCGTCAATACGCCTGCCGTTGCGGAGGAAGTGCTCGCCTCCGGCACGGCGGATCTCGTCTCCATGGCACGACCGTGGCTGGCCGATGCGCACTTCATGCGCAAGACGCGCGAGAACAAAGCCGACGAGATCAACGTGTGCATTGCGTGCAATCAAGCATGCCTCGACTACATCTTCTCGAGCCGCGCCGCGAGCTGCCTCGTCAATCCCGTCACCGGCCGCGAGCTCGATTTCGACGCCATGCCGAAGCCTGCGAAGAAGAAGCGCGTCGCGGTGATCGGCGCGGGGCCTGCCGGTCTCGCCTGCGCGACGACGGCCGCCGAGCGCGGTCATGACGTGACGCTCTATGAGGCCGCGAACTGTATTGGCGGGCAACTCAACATTGCCCGCAACATCCCCGGCAAGGAAGAGTTCGACGAAACCATCCGCTATTTCGGCAGGATGATCGAAACGCGCGGCGTGGCGCTGAAAGCCGGCAAGGCGCCGGAGGCTCGCGATATCGCCGGACAATACGATGAGGTGGTGGTCGCGACGGGGGTGCGTCCGCGCACACCCGACATCCCCGGCATCTTCGATCCGCGCTGCGTCTCCTACATCGACATTCTCATGGGGCGCGTGCAGGCCGGTCGTCGCGTCGCGATTATCGGCGCGGGCGGTATCGGCTTCGATGTTGCGGAGTATCTCTCCGGCCCGTCGCAGAAGGAAGCAGCCGACATCTCTCACTTCCTGCACGAGTGGGGCGTCGATACGGGCATCCGCGTGCCGGGCGCACTCGAGACACCGGCTGAACCCGAGATCAAGCGGCAGATCGTCATGCTGCAAAGAAAGCCCGGGCGCATGGGTCGCGGGCTCGGTCTCTCGACAGGCTGGGTGCTGCGCATCGCACTCGCCAAGCGCAAGGTCGCGCAGTTGACGGGCGTCACCTATCAGAAGATCGACGCGGATGGGCTGCATATTCTCGTCGGCGAGGAAGCGCGCGTACTACCGGTCGATACCATTGTCGTCTGCGCCGGGCAGGAGAGTGAGCGCACACTCGCCGACAGCCTCATTGCGGCCGGCACGACACCACACATCATCGGTGGCGCGGATGTCGCCGCCGAGCTCGATGCCATGCGCGCGATTGATCAGGGCGTGCGGCTCGCCTACGCGTTCTAAGCAAAAAGGGAGGGATGAATGATCCGTTATGATTTGACCGGTAAGACGGCGCTCGTGACAGGCGGCGCCTCCGGCATCGGCCTCGCCACCGTGCAGCAACTTGCGAGCGCCGGCGCAACCGTCGCCGTGAACCACCTCGCCGATGATCCGCGCGGCGCCGAGGTCGTGGCGCAGCTCTCAGGGCAGGGCATGAAGGTCATTCCCGCGCCGGGCAATGTTGGTGACGCGATCGATGCTGTGCGCATGGTCGAGAAAGCCGTGCAGGATCTGGGACGTCTCGACCTGCTCGTCGCCAATGCCGGCACCCCCGGCACGCGGCGCAAGATCAATCCAGAAGAGCTCGATCTCATCACCGAGGAACTCT
>JAEYYJ010000178.1 GCA_023430845.1 Pseudomonadota bacterium | reverse complement strand
TCTTCTCCGGCATCCAGCTCATCTCACTCGGCGTCATCGGCGAGTACCTCGGACGCATCTACGAGGAGGTCAAAGGGCGGCCTCTTTTTGTCGTCTCCCGCGAGATCGGCCTCGGTGACGATCCTGGCCCTCAGCGCACGGATCGGGGCGCCGCACGACCATGAGCCAACCGAACTCGGTGATGGATCCTGCCCGCGACCTGCCACCGCTCCGCCATTGGGGCGGCTTTCTCATCTCCGGGTTGATCGCGCTGGCGTGCGATGCAAGCCTTCTCCAGTTCGGCATTCTCGTTGCCGGGCTCAATCCGCTCACAGCGCGGCTCGTGGCGATCTCGGGAGCGATGGTCGCAGGGTGGCTCGCCCACCGGCGATTAACCTTCTCTTTGAATGCCCCGCCCACGCTTGGCGAGTTCAGCCGATATTCCGCAACAGCATGGATAGCCGCAGCGATCAACTACGTCGTGTTCGCCGCCGTGCTCTACGTGCTGCCTGGAACACATCCGCTCACGGCACTGGTATTCGCGTCAATTCTCGCCACATTTTTCGCTTACATGGGAATGCGTTACCGCGTGTTTCGGGGGAGAGCATGACTGCTTTTCGAACACTGCGGAGGGAAGCCGAAAAAGGCGCAACAAAGGTACGCTCCAGGTTCGTGAACTCAGAATGCCGAGGCAGGAACCGTTCATTGAACATTCACCCGCGATACCATTGCATGGTTGTCGTTCCAGGAGAATTTATAGCAGTTGGAGGTCGTTGCACGCGCCGGGTGAGCGTGCTGCGAGGTTCTCGGCTGCGCGTGGGCGGGCTCTCGGCAGCACCCCACAAGTATGAGGAACCATCGGAACCGTAGCTGGACTACGGACGTTATCTGGTGCGATGGCGTGAGCGCTTGAAATGCGTCTGGAGGCGCAAATATGAAGTCGAATGCGGTTAAGTCCTACGCGCTTGATCTCGATTGGTCGGCACAGACAATCCTGCCGATCGAGTTTCGTGGTCGGGAATTGCACCTGGAGGCTCGCGCCTATCAGGGGCATGATCCGCACAATCAAGCGTTTGTCCTGATCCACAGGGCGAACCAGGCAAATAGCGAGCTGCCGGTCGTGCGCGTCCACAGCGGATGCATCACCGGCGACATCTTTCACTCCCTGAAGTGTGACTGCTATCCGCAGTTGCAGGCGGCGCTGGAGACGATCACCACGTCGCCGCTGGGTGTGCTCGTTTACCTGCCCTATCATGAGGGACGTGGCATCGGCATCGTGAATAAGATCCGTGCCTACGCGCTCCAGGACCAGGGATATGACACGGTGGATGCGAACGTAGCGGTCGGCGCGCCGATCGAAGCGCGCACCTATGATCTTGCCGCGCATATCCTGTTCGATCTCGGGTTGCCGGATATCCGGCTGCTTACGAACAATCCCGCAAAGGTCGACGCGCTGCGCGCGGAAGGGATCAATGTCATCGAGCGGCTGCCCGTCGTGTGCACGCCGAATGCGCACAACGTGCGCTACCTCGAGACGAAGAAGGCACGCATGGCGCACGCGCTCTAAGCGCGAAGCCGAGCGTCGTCTTCACGGCACAACATTCAGCGAGGCGTCACCCGAGTGGCGCCTCGCTTTTATATTTTCAGCGCGACGACTCCAGCGTTTCGACGACTAGATTTCCATTCGTGTAGACGCAGATCTCCGCCGCGATCGCCATCGCCTTCCTGGCAATCGCCTCCGCTTCGAGGTCGGTGTCCATGAGTGCCCGCGCCGCTGCCAGCGCGTAATTCCCGCCCGAGCCGATACCCATGACGTCGTGCTCCGGCTCGAGGACATCGCCCGTGCCGGTCAGGACCAGCGTCCGCTCGCGGTCGGCGACGAGCATCATCGCTTCCAGCCGGCGCAGGAAGCGATCCGTCCGCCAGTCCTTGGCCAATTCGACGCACGCCCGTGTGAGCTGCCCCGGATACTGCTCGAGCTTCGCTTCGAGCCGTTCGAACAAGGTGAAAGCGTCGGCCGTTGCTCCGGCAAATCCGCCGATCACATCACCGCGGCCGAGCGAGCGCACCTTGCGCGCATTGGACTTGATAACCGTTGCACCGAGGCTCACCTGCCCGTCGCCCGCAATGACGACGCGGCCCTTCTTGCGAAGCGTGAGGATCGTCGTCCCGTGCCAGTTTTCCATGAATTCTCCTCCAGCACGATCAGGCCGCGCTTGTGCTGGACCTTGGTATGGTGGCCCCGCGCGAACGAATCAAGGCCTTCGGGACGCCCCTCTCGGCGTCCGCCCCTCACGCCACGAACACGAACCAGTCCACGTCCTCCGTGACGACTTGGCCGGGTGGCGCGGCGGCTGCGTGCGCGCGGAGCGCCGCAATGCCGGTCGCGAAATCCGCGTCCGAGATGCGAGACAGAAAGGAGTCGGCGCGCATGGCCGCCTTTTGCGCATAGGCCTGCCAGTCCTCTGCCACCGCCTGCGGCACGATTTCATGGACGCTCAGGCTGAAGCCCGCATCCTGGAACGGCTCAGCGATCCGGCTGCGCGGCGGAAGCTCCGCCGCCACAAGGGGGCCGATCGCGGGAAAGAAATGATACTTGGGGAAGTCGGTATCGCCCGTGGTGTTGCGCAGCGCAACGTGCCCGCCCTTGCGAAGAATGCGCCGACACTCGCGCGCGGCGGCGGCAATATCGTCGAAATGATGCAAGGCCATTGATATGAACACGAGGTCGGCAGCACCATCGCCGACCGGCAGCGCACTTGCCGAGGCGCACTCGAACACGACACGATCGCCCCGCAGCTTCCCGCGCGCCTGATCGAGCATCTTGCTCGACGGATCAACCCCGATCACGCGCGCAGCGAAATGCTCGGCGAGCGGCTCCGAGAAGCGACCGGTCCCACATCCGAGGTCGATGATCAACGATCCAGGCGCCGGTGCCGCGTCGCGCGCGACCAGAT
>JAEYYJ010000174.1 GCA_023430845.1 Pseudomonadota bacterium | reverse complement strand
CCTGTCTCCATAACGCGTTCAACGGATTGGCGAATCTGGGCGAATGCAGCGTTCAGGCCTGGATAGAGCAGTTCGCCCGCAGGTGTCAGGGATATCGTGCGCGCACTGCGGTTGAAGAGCCGCTCGCCGAGGAAGGCTTCGAGCCCGGCAACCTGATGGCTGAGGGCGGCCGGCGTGACGTTCAGCTCCTCCGCGGCGCGCGAAAAACTCAGGTGACGGGCGGTCGCCTCGAAGGCGCGGAGCGAGTTCAGCGGTGGAAGAAGCCTGGGCATAGATCTATTAGATTTTCTAAATCATCGAGTGAGGAACGCTCGTTTGTAACACGGAAAATCCTGGGGCATATATACCCTACAAACAAAATAAGAGTTGAGGTGAGCTAACATGAGCAAGAGCATCTGGGACCATCCGGAGATCACCGGCGAACTCATCGAGAAGTCGATGCGTCAGGCCCGAGTCGAGCGCTCGAAGGCTGTCTGGGGGATACTCCAGAACCTGTTCTCCCGGCCAGCGGGCAGCGAGATGGACAACACGGACTTCAGCCTCCAGCAGCGCAAGCTGCGACTCGGCTGACCGAGTAGCGGGCCGCGGCTTCGTACGCCCTCCCTCAGATACCGCGTCCCGGCACCGACGGGGCAGCTTGGTCAGAGCGCCAGGCTGCCCCGTAGCTTTTGGTGCATGGCGCGGTCGGTCATGTTCAGGCTGAGCGGCGTGACGGAGATGCGGTTGTTGTAGACCGACCAAAGGTCAGTGCCCTCGCGCGGATTGGAGCGGCGCCGCGCAAAACCGAGCCAGTAGTACGGCGTGCCCCAGGTGTCGTGCCGCTCCTCGACGCCGAGTGGATTGATATCGCGGCGGCCCTGCTCCGTGACGTCAAGCGCAGTAACCTCATCGGGCAGGCAATCCGGAAAGTTGATGTTCATGAGCGTGCCTTCGGGCCACTCGTGAGTGAGCAGCTTGCGAATGATGCCCGGCGCATGAGCGATCGGCGTCTCCCAGCGTAGATTGTCGGCCGGCGAACGCATGCCATAGGCGAGCGAGAGCGCCATGGAGCGGATGCCGAGCTGCGTTCCCTCGAGCGCGCCGGCAATGGTGCCGGAGTACGTGACGTCCTCGGCCATGTTGGCGCCGCGGTTCACGCCACTCAACACGAGATCCGGCCCGCCATCCTTGAGCACATGACGCGTGCCCATGATCACGCTGTCGGTCGGCGTGCCGCGTACGGCATAGACGCGCGGGCTCACTTCGCGCATGCGCAGCGGTTCATTGAGCGAGAGCGAGTGCCCGGTGCCCGACTGGTTCGTTTCCGGCGCGAAGACCCAGATCTCGCCATCCGGCCCCGCGACCTCCTCGGCAATCTGGCGCAACGCGTGCAGCCCGGGTGCGTCGATGCCGTCGTCGTTGGTCACGAGAATGCGCATGTGTCGGCGGTGCTCCGGCTCGCGTGGTGTTTGAGCCTGCCACGATAGAGATTTGAAGTGACAATGGCGAGACCTCCACCCGTCGAAGCGAACCGCGAAACATCCGATGTCCGCGTGATCTGAAATCTTCCCGAAGTGGAAAAATACTGCCGAGTCAGATAGATTCGGCGCAAGTCCAGCAAGGAGACAAGCGCGATGACCGACAGAACGATGCTGGTGGCGGCCGGAAAGAAGGCCATGATTCCCCGGCTCTTGAAGCGGACCCTTCAGATCGCGACGACGGTCGCGCTGACGGCGAGTGTGTTGCTGGTCGTCATCGTCGGCAACGGTTTCCTGGTCGGCAAAGCGCCGAGCTTCAGAACCGGCTGGAACCTCTGGCTGTCGTTCATCCAGCGGCCCGACATCATCGCGACGATGATCCTCACGGCGGCTGTCACCGTGGCGTTCCTCTACTGGCAGCGCAATCAGGAGCGCAAGGCCGGCGGCATGAGCCGTTCCTGACGCCTGACGCGAGCGCTATTCCGCTGGCCCCGGCTTCACCCGCGCCAGCGGATGGTTCTCGTACACGACCTTCTTGAGGCGTTCTTCGAGCACGTGCGTGTAGATCTGCGTCGTTGAAATATCCGCATGACCGAGCAGCTGCTGAACGGCGCGTAGATCGGCACCGCGATCGAGCAAATGGCTCGCAAAGGCGTGACGCAGCACGTGCGGGCTCACGCGCTCGGGATCGAGGCCCGCTTCGCCCGCCAGCTCCTTCAGTTCGACGCCCAAATGCTGGCGCGTGACGTGGCCTTCCGCGCTTTTCGCCGGGAAGAGCCATTTCGCTGGCCGCAAAGAGGGCGAGGTATTCGCCGGATCGGCGAGCGCGGCGAGATAGCGGTCGAGCGCCATGCGCGCTTCGTTGTTCAGCGGCACGAGACGCTGCTTGTTGCCCTTGCCGGTGATCGTGAGCACGCGCGGATCGCCGGCGAGCACCTGACGCGGCAGCGCGACGAGCTCCGAGACGCGCATTCCCGAGGCATAGAGCACCTCCAGCATGGCGTGCAGGCGCAGGGCCCGCAGCCGCTCGCGACCGGTCGCGGTGTCGATGCGCTGTCGCGCCGTTTCAAGTAGACGCTCGACTTCGGCGATGGAGAGTGTCTTCGGAAGCGCGCGGGCGAGCTTTGGTCCGCTCAGACCCGCCGCCGGGTCTTCGTCGACGATGCCTTCCATCATGAGAAAGCGATAGAGCTGGCGCACGGCCGAAATCTTGCGCGCCCGCGTCGTCGTGGCGAAGCCCTGCTCGGTGAGATGTCGCACATAGGCGACGAGATCGTCGGGCGTGGCATCTTCGGGGGAGCGGCCGAGATCATCGAGAAACAGCGCCAGATCCTCGAGATCGCGCGCGTACGCATCGAGCGTGTTGCGGGCGGCACCCTTTTCGGCCGCCTGCATCTCGAGAAACGCGCGGATATGCATCCGGCTCGCGGGGTCCGGCTGGTTCATGCAACCCATTATCCCGCGATTCGGCGCCCTCAGGCCAGATCGCGGCCCTTCTGGACGAGGTCGATCACCTTGGCGACCGCGGCATCGATGCCGATGGTCTCCTTGGCGCCGCCCTTGCGCGTC
>JAEYYJ010000156.1 GCA_023430845.1 Pseudomonadota bacterium | reverse complement strand
GGCCTTTCGCTTTCGCAACCGATATGAGTTGAGCTTCGCGGCGCGCATGATCGAGCACGCCTTCGCCCATGAGACCATCATGTAGGATCACGTCGGCGGACTTGAGTGCGCGCACCGCCTTCAATGTGAGGAGATCGGGATCGCCGGGACCGGCGCCGACGAGGATCACGCGACCAGTCGGTGCGGATTGTGCGGCAGCCCCGGAGAGCTCAGCGTCGATTGCGGCGCGGCCGACGGCTTCGTCGCCATCGAGAATGGCATTGGCAGCTTCGCCGCTGAATACGCGATCCCAGAACGCGCGGCGAGCGGCACCCGCTGCAATCGCTTCCGCAACGTCATCTCGATACTCACGGGCAATATCGGCAAGGCGACCGATGCGTGGATGCAGCTCCTGTTCGATCGTCGAGCGCAGTCGCGTCGCCAGGACGGGGGCCGCGCCGTCGGTGCCGATTGCAACTGTCACGGTGCCGCGATCGACGATGGCGCCAAGTGCGAATGTCGAGAGATGCGGCCGGTCCGGCACGTTGACCGGAACGCCAAACGATCGCGCCAGCTCCGACAGGCGCGCGTCCTCGACATCGTCTTCCGTGGCCGAGATCATGAGAGGCCGGCCGGGAAGCGATTCCCACAGAATAGTCGGTTCGATGTGCTCGATGCGTTCCTGGTCGATCAGCGGCTGGAAGCCATCGACAAGCGCCGCGGCTGCAACTGCTACGCGCTCGGCGCGCTTGAGCAGCAGGCGCGCCTTGCTCAGAGCCAGATGGCCGCCGCCGACGACGAGAGGTGCGGCGGCGCCGACCTCCACAAAGATCGGAAATGTCGCCATAGCCTCACCCCGCCACCCAATAGGTCTGCACGAGGCTGTCGGGCTGGATCTGAAACTCGAAGCCGTCCATCTCGTCCGTGGTTTCGATCTGGCAGGCGAGACGTGAGTTCTCGTCCGCCGTGGGGATGTCGTCGAGCTTGGCGAGTTCTTCGTCGGTGGGAGGGGAAAGCGTGTGCTGCCAGCGCTCTGGCACGCGGATATGGCAGGTGCCGCAGACGCAGGCGCCGCCGCACTCGGCTCTCACAGGAAAGCCGTACATGCGCAGCAGGTCGAGGAGGCGCAGGCCGGCGATAGCCTCCCGCTGGAAATGGCTGCCGTCGGCCAGATAAATATGGATCTTCAAAATCTTATCTTCGCCTTCGGCGGGGACCGGCTCGATGGCGGCCGTAGCACTTGTTTGCATCACACGCTCCGTTAGTCGTGCGATGCAACATAATAGAAAAATAAACTATTGATACGGGCATGGAGAAATAAGAATAGAAAATCATTCTCCTCATGCGCAGGCAGCGCGCATTTGTTTCGCGACCCCTGAACTTGAGGAATCCGATTGCCGACTTTCCGTTCGCGATGGGAAATGGTGCCGCGACGGAGGGCTGGCTGGGGCACCAAGCTGGCGCCGAAGGCGTGCCTCTATCGGTGCCAGCCGGGCGCGCCGCGGCGGTGTATACGACTTTCAAACTGATAGACACTTAGGCAGCCCGATGCCAATTTGAGCGCGACTTTCCCTTCGGCGGGCACTAAGCGTGCTTGCTGCGGTGAGAAAGCCGAGGGGAGCCAAGACGTTGATTTATTGCGCATGGATGCGCGCCAGGTCTTCAGGGCCGGGCGCTGGAATAGGGTGACCAATGCTACGGCGCGCCCTTGACGGTCTCTATCTCGCCGCCGGCTACCTTGCCGGTCTCTTTCTGATCGCGATCTTCCTGCTCATGATGGCGCTGTCGCTTGGGCGGCAGGTCGGCATCAATGTGCAGTCCGGCGACGACTTTACTGCGTGGTCTCTAGTCGCCATGGCGTTCCTTGCGCTCGCGCACACCTTCAAGTCATCCGAGCTAATACGGATGGGTTTGGTGATCGAGCGCTTGAGCGGACGATCGCGGCAGGTGATGGAACTGGTCGCGCTGACGATCGGAACGGCGATCGTTAGCTCACTGACTTGGGCCGCAGTCACGATGACCTACGACAGCTGGATCTTGAATGATCTCTCGAGTGGCGTTGTATCCGTACCGCTCTGGATCCCTCAGCTTGGCTTCTCCGTCGGCTCGGCGATCCTTCTGGTTGCTTTTCTTGACGAGCTCTACAATGTCGCGACGGGTGGCTACCCGCGCTATTCGAAGCCACCGCCGAAGACAAAAGAAGAGATCGTTGAGCGTGCCGCGTCGGGGAATCTGTAACGATGCAGCTTGAGCTGGTTCAAATTGCATTCGCGCTGCTGCTCGTATTGGGCTTCGCTCTGATCCTCGGCGTGTGGGTGGGCTTGGCGCTTATCCTCAGCGGCATCGCGGCTATGTACTTCGTCCCCAATGTGCCGATGACGGCCGTCATGGCGACGACCATCTGGAGTGCGAGTGCCTCATGGACGCTTGCGGCGTTGCCGCTCTTCGTCTGGATGGGGGAGATACTGTTTCGAACGCGGCTTTCAGAAGAGCTCTTTCGAGGACTTTCACCTTGGGTGGGGCGGCTTCCAGGCGGCCTTCTGCACGTCAATGTACTCGCGTGCGGTATCTTCGGGATGGTTTCCGGATCGTCGGCAGCGACCTGTGCGACGATCGGAAAGATCGCCATGCCCGAGCTCACGAGACGCGGGTATGATGAGAAGCTGACGATCGGATCGCTCGCCGGATCAGGAACGCTCGGGCTGCTGATCCCGCCATCGATCATCATGATCGTATATGCCGTGCAGGCAGAGGTATCGCTGCTGCAGATGTTCCTGGCGGGCTTTCTGCCGGGCGGCGTCGTCATGCTTCTCTATTGCGGCTACATCGCGATAGCAGCTCTGGTCAATCCATCCAAGCAACCTGCGGCGGAGCCCTGGATTGGATTTCGGCGCGCCTTGAAGGAGACGGCAAACCTATTCCCGACGCTGTTGCTCATTCTGTTCGTGTTTGGCGCGCTGATATCGGGCACGGCGACAGCAACGGAATGTGCAGCCTGGGGTGTGGCGGGTGGTCTGATTATCGCCTGGTTGCAGGGCTCGTTGACGCTGCAGTCCTTCTGGGCGAGCGTCATGGGCGCGACGCGAACGACCGCGATGATCATGCTCATTCTCGCGGGCGCCGCATTCATGTCAGCGGCGATGGCATATACGCAGATTCCGGCCGCTATCGCCGAGGCGGTGGCTCGGATGAACCTCAGCCCGGGTATGCTAATCGCATGTCTGACGCTGTTCTATATCGTGCTTGGCATGTTTCTCGATGGGATCTCGATGATCGTCCTGACGATGGCGATCGTTCTACCCTTGGTGCAGAAGGCCGGGTTCGATCTCATCTGGTTCGGCATTTTCGTCGTTCTCGTCGTTGAGATGGCGCAAGTGTCACCGCCTGTCGGGTTCAATCTTTTCGTCTTGCAGTCTATGAGTGGCAGGGACAGCTGGACGGTAGCCTACGCGGCCCTACCCTTCTTTCTGCTGCTGATCGCCGCGGTGGTGATTATCTATGCCTTCCCGCAAATTGCGTTGTTCTTGCCGAGGCTGATCTTCCCGGCTTGATGACCCGCCCGACTACCTGAAGAGCCAAACGGAGTGAGTGGATGATAACATTCAAATCAATGCTAGCCGCTACCGTCGTTGTCGCTGCCACAGCGACCGCCGCGTCAGCACAGACGAAATGGAACCTTCCTGCTGCATATCCGCCGACAAATTATCACACCGAGAATCTTGTCTGGTTCGCCGAAGAAGTGAAGAAGGCCACAGGCGGCAAGCTCGAGATCACGGTGCACCCGGGGGCGTCGCTCTTCAAAGCGCCTGAGATCAAGCGCGCTGTCGCAACCGGTCAGGCGCAGATGGGCGAGGTGTTGATCTCGATCCACGAGAACGAGGACTCGGTCTTCGGACTCGACACCATTCCCTTCCTCGCCTCGAGCTACGCCGAGTCGAAGAAGCTTTGGGAAGCGCAGCGCGCTGCGATCGAGAAGAAGCTCGACGGCCAGGGGATCAAGGTTCTCTATGCTGTGCCGTGGGGACCTCAGGGTGTGTACTCCAAGAAGGAGTTCAACAGCACTGCTGACATGAAGGGCCTCAAGTTCCGCGCCTATAACGTTGGTACGACGCGCATCGCGGAGCTCGTCGGTGGCCAGCCCGTCACGGTCCAGGCCGCGGAGTTGCCGCAGGCTCTTGCAACCGGAACGGTCAACGCCTTCATGACGTCGGGCTCGACGGGCTACGACAGCAAGGCGTGGGAGACGATGACTCACTTCTATGACGTCCAGGGTTGGATCCCGAAGAACGTCACCTTCGTCAACAAGGCGGCATTCAATGGCCTGCCGAAGGACCAGCAGGATGCGATCCTGAAGGTCGCGAAGGCGGCGGAGGAGCGCGGCTGGAAGATCGCGCCCGAGAAAGCCACCTGGTACAACGAGCAGCTCGCCAAGAACGGTATGAAAGTCCTGCCGCCGAGCGCGGAGCTGAAGGATGGCCTCAAGAAGATCGGCGATCAGCTCACCGAGGATTGGCTGAAGAAGGCATCGGACGAGGGCAAGGCCGTCGTCTCGACTTATCGCAAGTAGAATGGAAAGAGCCAGTCGCTGCCGACCGGCTCTCCTGCACATTCTCTCCGATCACGATACGTGAGCCGCGATCATGTCGCGGCTCATCGCATTTCAGAGCGCGACTTCGATCAGGTACGGCCCCTTTGATGCGAGGCCGGCGTCGATCGCCTTTGCGAGCTGCGTGCAATCCGTCGCACGCGATGCTTCGACGCCCATGCTCTTGGCCATATGAACCCAGTCAATCGAGGGATTGCCGATCGTCAGCATGTTCACGGCACGTGGTCCCGGATTGCGTACGCCGACGTTGGTCAGCTCGCCGCGCAGGATATTGTAGGTGCCGTTCGCGAAGATGAGCACTGTGACGTCGAGGCCCTCGCGCGCCATCGTCCACAGCGACTGTATCGTGTACATAGCACTGCCGTCGCCGACGAGCGCCATGACCTTGCGGTCGGGGCAGGCAACGGCGGCGCCAATCGCGACCGGCAAGGCATAGCCGATCGAGCCGCCGCGATTGTTGATCCAGCTATGGGGCGGCGCGCCCGCGGTTTCGGGGAAGAACTCGCGCCCCGTCGTCACGCTCTCGTCGACCACAATGGCGTTCTCGGGGATCTTTGCGCCGAGGATCGAGGCGATACCGGCCGGGCCGATCGGGCCGGTCGGGAGCGCGGGGCGGCGCGGTGCAGCAACCCCGGCTGGCGGGGTGTTGAGTGCATCGAGCTCGATGGCCAGCGCCTCGAGTGCAGCTTCCATGTCTTCTTCGATGCTGGCGAGCAGCGTTGTTTGCGTTTCCTTCGGCGTGAGCAGGCTCGGCTTG
>JAEYYJ010000138.1 GCA_023430845.1 Pseudomonadota bacterium | reverse complement strand
ATCCGCGGCACCATCGGCTTCGGCGGCCTCCTGATGAGCGACGATGTGAGCATGAAGGCGCTCGGCGGACCGCTCCGGGAACGTGCCAGAGCCGTGCTGGCCGCCGGCTCGGATCTGGTGCTCCATTGCAATGGTATTATGAGCGAGATGGAGGATGTCGCCGCGGAAAGTCCTGCTATTTCAGGGTGTTCGCGGACGCGTCTTGCCACGGCTCTGGCCGTTCTGCAACATCATGAGCCCTTCGAGCCACAACTCGCCGAAGCCGCGATTTCGCGCGCGCTGTCCGTCACGGCATGAATCAGCTAATGCTGCCTGTGGATAAGGGCTGGATAACCCAGCTTGCCCGCAAGGGTGTCAAACGACGGCCATGATGGACGGCGGCACGGGCGAAGCGAGTGCAAGCCCCGAGGAATGGGGCGATCCGGAGCGCGGGGACACGCCCGCGCCCGAGGAAGCCTTCGTCGTCGATCTCGAAGGCTTCGAAGGGCCGCTGGATCTGCTGCTGGCCCTGGCGCGAACACAGAAAGTCGATCTCGCGCGCATCTCGATCAACAAGCTTGTCACCCAGTACCTCGACTACATCCGCGAAGCGCAGAAGCTGCGGCTCGAACTCGCGGCCGACTATCTGGTGATGGCGGCATGGCTCGCCTTCCTGAAGTCGCGCCTGCTCATTCCGCGCGAGCAGACGGCGGATGACGGCCCGTCGGGTGAGGAACTCGCGGCGCGCCTCGCCTTCCGTCTCATGCGGCTCGAAGCCATGCGCAATGCCGCCGCGCAGCTTCTGACGCGCAAGCGCCTCGATCGCGATATCTTCCCGCGCGGGATGCCCGAGGGCGTCCGCACGATCCGCACGCGCGAGCATTCGGCCGAAATCTACGACCTGCTCAAGGCCTACGCCGAACAGCGCACGCGTACGACCGTCCGGCGCGCGCATGTGGTGAAGAAACGCACGGTGTGGTCGATCAAGGATGCACGCCAGCGTCTGGAAACATTGGTCGGGCGTGCTGCCGGATCATGGGTACAGCTCGATTTCTTTCTCGAACAGTTCCTGCCGTCGCCGGAGCTTGGCCGCACCGCGCTCGCGAGTTCCTTTGGCGCGACGCTGGAAATGGCGCGCGAAGGTCACATCGAGATCCGTCAGGCCGGCCCATTTGCGCCGCTTTACATCAGGCGTAAGGAGGCAGGCGCTGAGTGGGAGCGCGTGAGCACGGGCTGAACTGAGGGCGCGGCGGAGACGTATACCTGCGACATATGGGGGACGAGACATGGTTCCACCCAAGCTGAGTACCGCACCGGACAGTGAGATGACGAGTAACGAGAAACGAGAACCGGGTTCTGACACTGGCGAACTGCGCCCGTCTCAAGCGGAACGCACGGGCCCGCCATTGCGCCCGCTGCCGGCGAATATCTCGGCTCTGCCGTCGGCGGATCGGCGCGAGAAGCTGCGCGTGCTCGAAGCGTTGCTGTTCGCGGCCTCGGAGCCGCTCGACGTCCAGCATCTTGGTAGTCACCTTGCCGAGGGCGACGATGTCAATGCGCTGCTCACCGAGCTGCAGGGCTTCTATGCCTCGCGCGGGATCAATCTCGTGCGCGTCGCCGGCAAGTGGGCCTTCCGCACGGCCGACGATCTCTCCTTCCTGCTCGAAAAGCACGCCAAGGAAGAACGCAAGCTCTCCAAGGCCGCGCTGGAGACGCTCGCCATCATCGCCTACCACCAGCCCGTGACGCGCGCCGAGATAGAGGAGATTCGCGGCGTGCAAATCTCCAAGGGCACGCTCGACGTTCTTCTGGAAACGGGCTGGGTGCGTCCGCGTGGCCGCCGCCGTGCGCCGGGCAAGCC
Source organism: Pseudomonadota bacterium (assembly GCA_023430845.1). GTDB lineage: Bacteria > Pseudomonadota > Alphaproteobacteria > Rhizobiales > Hyphomicrobiaceae. The sequence continues at coordinate 1,390 of JAEYYJ010000138.1, read as the reverse complement.
CATCACGTACGGCACGACAGAGACCTTCCTCGATCACTTCAATCTCGACACAGTCAAGGATCTGCCGGGACTGCAGGAGCTCAAGGGTGCGGGGCTTCTCGATGCGAACCTGCCGCCGGACTTCAAGGTGCCCGAGCCGACCGATGTCGCCGCGCTCATGCCGGATGAACTGCCGCTCGAGGATGACGCCGATGCGGCGCAGGAAGAAATGGACCTCGACTTGCCGGACGATGAGGAAGGCGATATGGGCGAGAAGGACCGCATGTGAGGGCGTTCACTTTGAGCGCCTCCGGAGTGCGGCCGATCGAGGTGACGGTTGGTCTTCAGGACACTGCTTGGACGAGTTGGGCCGCGCGGACAGGCCGGCAATAGCGCCGCCGTTGCAGATGCAGGGCACGGCTCCATGCGCGCCGCCACTACCTTCGCGGCGCGACTGACGTTCGAGGCCGTCGAGCGCAACTTCGATGACGTGCCAGCACTGGCGGGCGTCAGCCTCGACATCGCGCCGGGCGAGGTCGTCTGCCTGCTCGGGCCTTCCGGCTGCGGGAAGACGACGCTGCTGCGTATAGCTGCGGGTATCGAGCGGCCGACGAGTGGACGCGTGCTCATCAACGACCAGGAGGTCGCGGGTCCCGAGCGCTTCGTGCCGCCAGAAGAGCGCAATGTCGGCCTCATGTTCCAGGACTTCGCGCTCTTCCCGCACCTGACCATTCTCGACAACGTCGCCTTTGGCTTGCGACAGCTTCCCTCGGCCGAAGCACGGCGCGAAGCACTGGCGCTCCTGGCGCGTGTCGGCCTCGAACACTATGCCGACCAGCATCCGCACATTCTTTCGGGCGGCGAGCAGCAGCGTGTGGCGCTCGCGCGCGCGCTGGTGCCGCGGCCTGCGGTCATGCTCATGGACGAGCCTTTTTCCGGTCTCGACATCCAGCTCCGCGAGCGCCTGCAGGAGGGCACCCTCGAACTTCTGCGCGAGACGCGTGCGACCAGCATGATCGTCACGCATCATCCCGAGGAGGCCATGCGTCTCGGTGATAGGATCGCCGTCATGCGCGCGGGCCGCATCGTGCAACTCGGGCGCGCGGAAGATCTCTATCGCCAGCCGGTCGATCTCTTCGTCGCGCGTCTGTTCTCGGAGATCAACGAGATCGCGTGGCCGGTTTCAGGCGGCGTGCTCGTGACGCCGCTCGGCACATTTCCGGCGCCCGCCGCCATTGCCGATGGCGCCAAGGCCGTACTCTGCATCCGCCAGCGCGCGATCATGCTCCTGCCCGAAGGACAAGGCCATCCCGCGCGCGCGCGTCACGTGCGCTTTCTGGGCGATGCTGCGCTCGTCGAGATGGCCGTGCAGGGTTTCGATGCGCCGATCAAGGCCATGGTCCACGAGAGC
>JAEYYJ010000116.1 GCA_023430845.1 Pseudomonadota bacterium | reverse complement strand
CCTTGAGCTTCTGCTTGGCCTTGAGCTGCTGGCCGAAGTCGGAGAGCTTGCCTGCGCGGCGCTCGCCGTGCTGGCCGGGACGCGAGTTGCGCTTGTTGAGGGGGCTCTTGGACCGGCCCCAGACGTTTTCCTGGAGGCGGCGGTCGATCTTGTGCTTGGCGCGAATGCGCTTAGTCATTGGTTCTGCTCCGTCTTTTGCTATTCACGGGATATCTGACTCTCTCCTCTGCGGGTGACCCCGCCGACAGATGCGCCTCAGGTGGGTGCGTCACGAAAGCCAAAACGCACGCGGCCCCGAAGGGCCCCGTGACGTGGGCGCTGTGTACAGGAGGGGAGTGGCGGGGTCAAGGTGGGTGGACGGTCGGGAGTACGCGGTGTCAGCGCTTTACGTAACCTTCCCCGGTGGTACACGCACCCCCCTTCCCCATCCGTCTACGGATCGCTAGTATCGGTTCGCCCTCCATGAGTGCGTATCCGCATGCCCTCCCCCACCGAGCGTGCCGCGTTCGAGCAGGCCCACATCCACTGGGCGGCGAGCGATTTGGAAGGCTTCCTCGAACTCCTCACGGAAGACGTCCTCTACAACGTGAATGTGGACGGACTCGCGGTGCCCTATGCGTCGAGCGCGCTCGGCAAGGAGGATGTCCGCCAGCGCCTGCAACTCCTACTGCTCACCTTCAGCGTCGACAAGTTCGAGGCCGAGAGCATCGTGAGCGAAGGCGATCGCTGGCGCTCGATCGTCGTTGGTCACTACACCCACCACGAAACGGGCGAGGTGCTTCGCGTCCGCGTAAGATTCCGTGTGTGGTTTCGCGACGGATTGATCTGCCGCATGGACGAGCACCACGACGCCGCCTATGTGGAGGCGTTCCAGCGGTTTGTTTTTCATATTCAGAATGCGGCGCGCGGAGATTAGCTCGTTTCGAGCACATCTCCCTCTTTCCCATCCGCACACGCACGGCTACAATCTTGCCGCGGCGCAGCATGGCAGGCCTCCGATGTTCCTCCAACGAGCAGAGCGAACAGCAGCACACCGAGCCTTGGAGCGCTGGGCTGTCGGCGATCTCGAGGGTGCACTGGCCGAGTTCACCGAGGACGTGCTCTATCTCGTCAATGTCGACGGGCTGGCCGTGCCGTTCGTCGCGAGCTCGCTCGGCAAGGAAGATCTGCGCCAGCGCCTACAACTTGTGAAAGCGACGTTTCACGAAGAGAGATTTGTGCCCGAGAGCATCGTCCAGGAAGCGGACCATGTCCGCGCGCTGGTGGATGTCGTGAACCGGCACCGTGCGACGGGCGAGCGTCTCTGCCTGCGCATGCGGTTGCGTTACTGGATGCAGGATGACCGCATCGTGCGTGCGGAGGAGCATCTCGATGCCCAATTCGTCGAGGCTTTCCAGCGCTTTGTCTTCCATATGGAGAATGCGGCGCGCAGTGCGTGACTGCGGGCTCGCGCATCAGCGTTCGGCAAGCCCGGGGTGATAGCCTCCGTTTTGTTTCCTCTTTCCCCGCAGCCCAAGCCCGCATAAGTTCGCCGCATTGGAATATGGTATCCCACTGCATGTCCCTCGATATCGAGCGCGCTGCCTTTCATCTCGTCCACGAACGCTGGGCTGCCGGCGATCTCGATGGCGTGATGCAGCTATTTGACGAAGATGTTCTCCACCTCATCAACGTCGATGGTTTCGCAGTGCCTTACGCGGCCAGCTCCTACGGCAAAGAGGATCTGCGCTTGCGACTGCAACTCGTTATTGATGCCTTCTACGTCGACACGTTCGAGATCGAGAGCTACGCCCACGAGCGGGAGTTCAGCCGCTCGGTTGTTACGACGCAAAAAACCCATAAGAAGACGGGCGAACGTCTCTGCGAGCGACTCCACTTTCGCTATTGGTTCAAGAGCGGCCTCATCGTGCGCGTCGAGGAGCGCCACGACGCGCCGTACATGGAGGCCTTTCAGCGTCTTGTCCGCCACATGGAGAATGCTGCGCGCAGCGCGTGAACGCGCGCACGACGGTTAACTCTTGAAGGCGCAGAACTTCCTCCAAATTCGGAACATCCGCCAGCGTACGACGTTACCTCTCCAGTAGCCTTTCGCAGGAGGCTTGCCGGGAGCGCCTGCGACAGAAGCAGGAAAGGAGAGGTCTGTTGCGTTTCATGAGATTGAGGATCGCCGCAGTGGCGATCGGCCTTGGTACGCTGGCAAGCGTGCCGGCCTCGGCGGCGGTGGCACCGGCTCCGTCGCAAATTCCCAAACCGAGCGGGGTGATCAACACGTCCGCCCCTGGTGCGCTTGCACCGAGCGGGCAGAATCTCGCAACCAGCAATGTCGAGCAGGCGCAGCGTCGTGGGCGTAGTGCCCGCCGCTCGGCGCGTAGCGGTCGATCGTTCCGTGGTAGCCGCTCGGCCCGCGGGAGACGCGCCTTCCGCGGTAGTCGCGCTTATCGCGGGCGCTCGTTGCGAGGTGGCCGCAGCTATCGCGGACGCGCCTTCCGCAGTGGTCGCGGGTGGCGCGGCGGTCGCTACTATCGCGGTCGGTATTATCGTGGTGGGCGCGGTTACTACCGCAACCGCTACTACCGTCGCGGTTATCGCAGCGGCCGCTATTGGTACGGTGGACGCTGGATCGGTCCGGCGATCGTAGCCGGTACGGCAGCGCTGATCCTCGGTGGATCGGTGAGCCAGTCGCAGGCACGCTACGGTGATCGCTGGGAGCGCTGTGCGGCACGGTTCCGCTCGTTCCGCTGGAGCGACGGCACGTATCAGCCTTATGGCGACCGTCCGCGCCGGCTCTGCCCATATCTGAGGCGCTAGCTCGCCGAGCTTCGGACATGAGCTTCAGACATCAGGCCGCCGCATCCACGCGCGATGCGGCGGCTTTGCCGAGCCGGCAATTTGTCACGGAGTTCGTCGGCATTTTAGTCGCTTTGCGACGATCCATTAAGCGAGTTCCTTGAGTAGGGGTTCCGAGAAATGCCGTGTGAGGCGAGCATGATTTGATCGGGCGCATCGACGGATATCGCGTCGCGCTGTCGTTAGGAAGCAAGGGCCGTCACAGGCCCTCTTCGAGGGAGTGGGCCGTCGGGTCTGTTCCTTTCCCGGAGTGGCGTGCGGTGGGCAAGGGTTGCACCAGCGCGTAGAGCATGAAGAGGAGAAGACTGATGCGTATGACGAACCTGAAGATCGCCGCGCTGGCGATTGGTGTTGGCGCCCTCGGCAGCGTGCCGGCCTCGGCGGCGGTAATTCCGGCGCCCGCGCTGAATGCCAGTTCGAACATGGTGATCAACACTTCGGTGTTGGGTTCGATGAGTTCGGCCGGCCAGAACATGGCGCAGAGCAACGTCGAGCAGGTTCGCCGTCGTGGCGGCTACTACGGGCGGCGTCACTATCGTCGCAGTTACAGGGGTGGCGGCCGCTGGGTCGCACCGGCGATCATCGGCGGCCTCATCATTGGCAGCACCATTGCCCAGTCTCAGGCCAGCTATCGTGATCGGTGGGAGATGTGCGCGGATCGCTACCAGTCTTTCAGCTGGTCCGACGGTACGTTCCAGCCCTATGACGGGCCGCGCCGCGTGTGCCCGTATCTGGTTCGCTAAGACATCCTCGAACCTGTGTGGTGCAAGAGAGCCGGCCGACATGGCCGGCTCTCGTCGTTTGGGCGCTTTGCTCGCAGGACTTACGCTCTCTGTGCGCGTAACCCGGCGGCAACGGCTGTGGGAAAACGTCGACGCCGTCGTCTTCGAATCCGCGCTTCGTGGCATTGTGCGTGCGTTGGTGCATTCCACATAGGAGGTCACAATGAGAAAGATTTGTGTGATCGCGAGCGTTGCGGCGGCTGTGGCTATCGCGGGCGGTGGTTTGACGACAATGCAAGCCGAGGCGAAGGCGAAGTGCGTGCGCGCCGGCGGCCAGGCGACGATGGTCACCCCGGACCTCGCGAAGTACATGGCGACGGCTGCGCTCAACAACTCGATCAGCAACATGGGCGCCAAGGCCGTCGGTCCCGTGGCGATGAAGTGCACCGGCGACATGGTCATGCCGACCTGCACTGCGCGCCAGAAGGCTTGTAAGTAGCGCGATCGAATTCGCCTGCCGTTTAGGCTTCTCGCAGCAGCGCTTCGAGGTGCTCGAGGCGGTCGGCTTCGCGTGCCGGTTTGTCCCAGCGGATGCGGTGGATGCGCGGAAAGCGCATCGCAACGCCGGAGCGGTGGCGCGTCGATCGGTTGAGGCCTTCGAAGGCGATCTCCAGGACGACACCCGCATCGGGCGTGTGCGTGACCTCGCGCACAGGGCCGAAGCG
>JAEYYJ010000420.1 GCA_023430845.1 Pseudomonadota bacterium | reverse complement strand
ACGACTACTATCTCGAGAAACTGAAGAACTACGGCTCGCTCTTCATCGGCGAGGAATCGACCGTCGCATATGGCGACAAGGGTATCGGCACGAACCACACGCTGCCGACGGCCGGTGCCGCGCGCTATACAGGCGGTCTCTGGGTGGGCAAGTTCATCAAGACCGTCACGTATCAGCGGCTGACGCGCCGCGCTTCGCTCGAAGCTGCGCCGATCATGGCGCGCGTCTGCCACGAGGAAGGCATGCTCGCGCACGAAATAACTGCGACAGTGCGTGCGAAGCGATTTGCGGGGGCGAATTAGTTCAGAGTTGCGGCATAGAGCGTCCTTGCTCCGGCCATTTCCGTCGAATACGGATGGCGGAAACAGGGGGCTCTAATGAAGAAGAGTATTGCCGCTGCAATTGGCCTGAGCATCGGATTGCCGGTGGCCGCGTCGGCGGGGCCGCTCGAGGATTCGCTCGCTAAGCTGACGCCGGAGTTCCGCTCGCATCAAGTTTGCATTCTGCGGGGTATGACCGCTGTGCGGCGGGAGAAGCTGCTGCGGCGAGCCGACCGCATGAAGACATCCATTTTTCGCCCGGCCGTGCTCGAAGGCACGAAGCTCACGGCAACCGGTGGCGCCGTGAGGTCGGCCGGACATTGGTACGCGCTGAATTTTTCCTGCGATCTGACGAATGACTGGATGAAGGCAACGTCCTTTGTCTATCAGGTCGGCCGCGAGATTCCGAAGGCGGACTGGGACCGCCTGGGCCTCTGGCAATAGGCGAGATCGCTACATCCTGAAGACGCCGAACTTCGTATCGGCGATCGGCTTCTCGAAGCACACGGCCAGTGCAAGGCCGAGCACGCGGCGCGTTTCCGCCGGTGTGATGATGCCATCATCCCAGAGACGCGCCGTGCCGTGATAAGGATGGCCCTCGCGCTCATAGGCATCAAGTACGGGCTGCTTGAAAGCGTTCTCTTCCTCTTTCGACCAGCTCTTGCCCTCGGCCTCGATGTTGTCGCGGCGCACGGTTGCGAGCACGCTGGCCGCCTGCTGGCCGCCCATGACCGAGACGCGCGCATTGGGCCACGTGAAGAGAAAGCGCGGGCCGTAGGCGCGTCCGCACATGGCGTAGTTGCCCGCGCCATAGCTGCCGCCGATGATCAGCGTGATTTTGGGCACATTCGCATTGGCGACCGCCATGACCATCTTCGCGCCGTTGCGCGCGATGCCGCCGGCTTCCGCGTCACGCCCGACCATGAAGCCGGTGATGTTCTGGAGGAAAAGAAGCGGCGTCTTGCGCTGACAGGCAAGCTCGATGAAGTGGGCCGCCTTCTGCGCCGTTTCGGAATAGAGAATGCCGTTGTTGGCGAGGATCGCGACGGGCTGCCCGTCGATGTGCGCGAACCCGGTGACGAGCGTCGTCGCGTAGTTCTTCTTGAACTCGTGAAGCTCCGAGCCGTCGACGATCCGCGCGATGACTTCGCGCGTGTCGTACTGCGTCATGAGCGACGCTGGAACGACGCCGTCGAGCTCCGCTGGATCGTAAGCCGGCTGGACAGGTGTCCGCGTCGCCACGTTCGCGCGCTCACGTGCTGGCAGCGTTGCTATGATGCTGCGCGCCATTTCGAGCGCATGGCGGTCATTGAGCGCGTAATGATCCGCGACGCCCGACAGGCGCGTGTGCACATCGGCGCCGCCGAGATCTTCTGCCGAAACATCCTCGCCGGTTGCCGCTTTCACCAGGGGTGGGCCACCGAGGAAGATTGTGCCCTGGCGGCGCACGATAACGGTCTCGTCCGACATGGCCGGCACATAGGCGCCGCCCGCCGTGCACGAGCCCATGACGACCGCAATCTGCGGAATGCCGTCCGCCGACATCCGCGCCTGATTGAAGAAGATGCGGCCGAAGTGATCGCGATCCGGGAAGACCTCTGTCCAGTGGGGCAGGTTGGCACCACCGGAATCCACGAGATAGAGGCACGGCAGATTGTTCTCCCACGCGATCTCCTGCGCGCGGACGTGCTTCTTTACGGTGAGCGGATAGTAGGTGCCACCTTTGATCGTAGCATCGTTGCAGACGATCATGCACGGCCGTCCCGCGATCCGGCCGATCCCTGTAATGACGCCCGCGCCATGAATATCGCCGCCATACATGTCGTAGGCCGCGAGCTGTGAAAGTTCGAGGAACGGCGAGCCCGGATCGATCAGCCCGAGAACGCGGTCGCGCGGCAGCAACTTGCCGCGGGCGAGATGGCGCTCCCGCAGCCGCTCGGGGCCACCGGCAGCGGCGGCTTGGCGCTTCTCAGCGAGATCGGCGACGATGGCCGCCATGGCAGCACGATTGGCCGCGAAATCTTCCGAGGCGGTATTGATCGCCGTTTTCAGCCTCGCCATGCGCGCCCATCCCTCCTTCTGCGACCGATCACCGGTCGTCTTATCGCTCCAAGGCTGTCATAACTACGGGCGCAGGCCCAGCGTCCGCAAGGATCGCGTTGTGCAGGACTTTAGGAATTGCGTCCTGGAACGCTCGCTCGATTGCCGAGAGATACATTGTAATGCCGCATCATGTGGTTGACGAAAGCGTAGCCCACACCTAGGAATTGCGAACGCTCGCGCGGGCACGGCGCGGCGCATCGGGGTCGATGATTGTTGCTTTAGGGGGATGCCATGGCTGATCCGGCGGATGACGGCGAAGCGTTGGAACGCGGCACGCGCCGGCCGAATCCGATCGATGTCCACGTGGGCAATCGCGTCCGGCTTCAGCGGATGCTGATCGGTATCAGCCAGGAAAAACTCGGCGAGCGCCTGGGCCTGACTTTCCAGCAGGTGCAGAAGTACGAAAAGGGCATCAATCGCATCGGCGCGAGCCGTCTGTTCGAGCTTTCGCGCGTGCTCGGCGTGCCCGTTCAATTCTTCTATGATGATGCGCCGGGCAGTGGCGCGCAGCAGGCTCCGGCACCGGGATTTGCCGATCGTTCTTCGTCGGACAGCCACGTTTTTGAATTCCTGAGCAGCCGCGAAGGCCTCGAGCTCAATCGGGCATTCTCCCGCATCACCGATCCGAAGGTGCGCAAGTCCGTGCTCGACCTCGTCCGCTCGCTGGCCGACGAGGCGGGCGGCGACTATCAGGCGCCTTCGGACTAAGATTGCAGTACCAGCGAACGACAGCGGCGCCGATGGCTGGCCATCGGTAGCGGCCTGCTGCCTATTTGGGAGTGGAGCGCACATGACAGTCACGGAAACGAAGCTCTCGACCGGCGCCATTGCGCCCGACACCACGGGGCTCAACTTCTTTCGTGCAGATCCATCGCTCATGGATCTGCTGCGCATCCATCTGCCGCAGGACATTCTCAGCCACATCGAGCCGCACCTCGATCGCCTCGGCGCGTTGGCGGGCGACCATCTCGACAATTGCGCGCGCCTTGCCGATCGCCATCCACCGGTGCTTCATGCGCGCGACCGCTTCGGCAATGATGTGCAGCACATCGAGTATCACCCCGCCTATCGTGAGCTGGAACGGGTCGGCTTCGGTGAGTTCGGTATCCACGCGATGTCGCACCGGAAGGGCATTCTCGGTTGGTCGGGCACATATCCCGCTGCCGCGAAGCACGCCTTCACATACATCTTCAATCAGGCCGAGTTCGGCATGGGCTGCCCGCTCAATGTGACGGACGGCGCGGCCATGCTGCTCGCGCGCTATGGCGACGAGGCCCTCAAGGCGAAGTATCTCGACCGCCTGACCGAGACGGACATGAGCCGCCTCACGCAGGGCGCGCAGTTCATGACCGAGAAGGAAGGCGGCTCCGACGTCGGCAGCCTCACGACGATCGCGAAGCCCGAGGGCGATCACTGGCGCCTCCACGGCGACAAGTGGTTCTGCTCGAATGCCGATGCCGAAATCGCCATGCTGCTGGCGCGCCCTGAAGGCGCCGTCGGCGGCACGCGCGGCGTCGGGCTCTTTCTTATGCCGCGGCATCTCGATGATGGTAGCGTCAACAACTATCGGATCGTGCGTCTGAAGGACAAGCTCGGTACGCGCTCCATGGCCTCGGGTGAGATCAAGCTCGAAGGTGCGGTCGCCTATGCCGTCGGCCGTCTTGATCGCGGCTTCGTGCAGATGGCGGAGATGGTCAACTGGTCGCGCCTGTCGAATGGCGTCAAGTCGACGGCGCTCATGCGGCGCGCGCTGCACGACGCGCTCACGGTCGCGCATGGCCGCAGGGCATTCGGTCGCCGGATCGTCGAGCTGCCACTTGCACGCCGCCAGCTTCTGAAGCTCATTTTGCCGCTGGAGCAGGCGCTCTCCATGTGCTTCGTCACAGCAGATGCGCTGGACCGGGCGGAGCTTGGCGGCAGCCAGGAAGCCGCGGCGCTCGTGCGGATGCTCACGCCCGTGCTCAAGTACCGCTCGACGCGCGACGCCCGCAAGATGACGGGCGATGCGCTCGAGTTCCGTGGCGGCATTGGCTATGTAGAGGAATTCGCCTGCGCGCGTCTGCTGCGCGACGCCCATTTGGGCTCGATCTGGGAGGGCACCGGCAACATCGTCGCGCTCGATGCGCTCACTCGCGCCGTCGGCCGGCATAGTGCGGAGGCAGCACTCGCCGCTGACCTCGCTGCGCGGCTCGACGACAGCCCCGGCGTGCCGGTGGCGTTCCGCGATCGCCTGCGCCGGAATGTGGATGCCGCGATCGGCTTTGCGCAGCGCGTCGCGCGCGAGGCCAGCAACGAGGCCGACGCCCGCCGCGCGACGAGCGTGCTCTATCATGTGGCCAGTGCGGTCTATCTCGCCTGGGAAGCCGACCGCATTCACAAACATCGCGGCGATGCCCGCCGTCTCCTGCTCTCGCGGCTCGTGCTCGATCACCGTCTCGCGACGCGCGATCCCTTTGCGCTCGAAGCAGGGCGTGGCGAGGACCGGATCGCGGATCTCCTGCTCGCCGATGCGGCCGTGCCGATGCGCGATCTCGCGGAGCTCGTCGCGGCTTAGAATGGGCCCGCGGTAGCTTCCTACAAAGAAATGCTGCGGCTGCGTAGCCGCTACGTCGCCTTGCGCTTGGCATGAGGCTATAAGCAGCGGTCCGTCGCTGCTTCGTTCCTCCTTCCCGCAATCCCGAGATCGGTCAACCGATGTCTGCCCAGTCCCAACCCGGCCCTGGCGGGGAGGCTCGTGCCGTGGCTGCCGCCGCGCTCGGCTCCTCGCTCGTCGGCACGGTGCCGTACTTCGCGATCGGCCTCTACAAGAGCGGCATGGACGTTTCGTCCGTGCTCTTCTGGCGCTATTGGATCGCGCTTTCGGTACTGATTCCCCTGGCTTGGTGGACGAGCCCAAATCTCCGCGCTGAATGGCTCGGCCCGGGGCGAGGTCTCTTTCTGAATGGCATCACGCTCGGCCTCGCGCAGACCTATACCTATTTCCGCGCCGTGCAGACCGTGCCGTCCAGCGTCGTCGTCACGGTATTCTTCGTCTACCCGATGATCACGCTGGCACTCGATCGCTATGTCTACGCGCTGCATATCCGGTGGCAGTCGATCGCCGCGGTGACGCTCATTTTCACTGGCGCCCTGCTCGCCGGCTGGCCCTCACTCGGCCTTGGAGATGCCGATCCGGTGGGCCTCATCTGTGTCCTGGCCACGCCGATCATCTTCAGCCTGTACGTCGCGATCGCGTATCGCTACACGCGGCAGGCGTCGCCATTCGCCAGCGCGAGTGCGATCTATCTGGGCCTCGGGACCGGATACACGATCGTGGCACTGCTCTTCGGCGCTTCGTTGGTCCCGGCATCGTCCGCGTGGCCGAGCCTTCTGGCTATCGGTCTCGTTGGCGGCGCGATCCAGATTGCGTCGTTTGCCTATGCGTTGCCGCGCCTCAGTGCCGGGCGCTATTCCATCATTGTCAGTCTGGAGCTGGTGACGGTCGTATTGATCGGCGTTTTCCTCCTCGGCGAGAAGCTTTCACCCGTGCAGTTCGCGGGTATCGGCTTCG